>JAFZHY010000012.1 GCA_017554615.1 Clostridia bacterium | reverse complement strand
TTTGTTGCACCGTCAAAGCTTTCACGGTATTTTTCATCTGTTATGTAAGCATTATAATTTCCTTCTTTGCCCATATCAACTGTTGGACATACAAAGAAAAGATCTGCAGGTTTGTCATCCCCATTATTCCAGCGTGACCAGAAATACATATTGGAATAGTCAACATATTCATCAAAAGGTGAATATTCCATAACAATTTCTTCCGCAAACGCTGTAAACGATGACAAGCAAAGCACAACTGTGATAAATAAGCTTAAAAATCTTTTGAGTTTCACTTTATTCTCCTCCTAAATAATTTTATTTCCCTGAATATATTTTTCTTTGATACTGCCACACATATCAAGGGATAAATATATACTGTGCTCAATTCTTTGTCTTTAATTTAGTTTTTGAAATGCTCTAGCAAAGATTTCCCTTTAGGATAAAACTATTCATTTTCTCTGTTCTTTCCTTCTAATTTTCATTATATAAGTACCTTTTTATTTTATATTATTAAAACCAATATGACAAACCTATGACAAATTAAGAACCTCACGAAAATCTAAAAGCCAAAGGCTTAAGTTTTTCTAAGAACCTTGTTGTGTTTCTCTACAATAAAAAAAGTCATTATGCTCTCGGTTTTTACGAAAGCATAATGTTTTTAAAAGCAATTTATGATTTTTTCTCTATGGCAGATAATTCTCGTCATAATAAACCACATAGAAATATGACTTGTTTATCATTTATAGATTATGTTCGACATAATTTGGCTTTTGTCAAGTCAGGAGAACAGTGAATAATAAGGACCTCACGAAAATCTAAAAGCCAAAGGCTTAAGATTTTCGGAGAACCTTGTTGTGCTAAAGCACAATAGGTCCTACTAACTTTTCACTATTTTTTCAACCGTTTTTTGGTAAACACTTTTCCTTAGAACCCGCGAGAATACTGGATTTTCTCGCATCAGATAGTATATGTAAATATTATAAATCGGCAAACTATTCTTTTAAATTGTATAGACTTGACACGAGTAAACACAGGTGTCCATTTGTGTTTTTACAGGTACATGTATGTAACATCGCATAATGGTCTGATAGTATCATTTTCCCATACAAAAATTTTAACAATTGTAGTTTCATTGGAAATTTTGATTGATACATTAGTTGAACCGCTCATCTCTACATTGCTACTCTTACATTGTTCCATTTGTCCAGACTCTTTATATGTAGCAATAAATATTTTCGAATCTTCTTTAGGAACATCACTTGACAAAGTAATATCGCAAATGATATTTTCGCTTTCTTCTTTTACATCTACCATCACTTTTTCAGCTATCTCAACAAATCTTAAATTGTTTGACAAAGCGTAATCTTTTGCATATGAATCAGAATAGCCATAAATAACAAAGTTATGTTCATACGTAAAGGAGTTGTTACGGAATGCATTTTCCCCAATACTTACAACACTTTTGGGTATATATACTTTTGATAAATAATCGCAATCATCAAAAGCCGATTTCCCTATAGTAGTCGTACCCTCGCATATGGTTACAACAGCGAGATCATGACAACCCCAAAAAGCTTCACTTTGAATATCAACTACATTTCCCGGAACAATTACCTCTGTTAATCTATAACACATAGAGAAAGCACTCTTGCCTATTATTCTTAAACTTTCAGGAAAGGAAATATCCGTAATCTTTTCACAATTCACAAATGCATCATCGTCGATTACTTTTACACCATCAGGAATTGTGTATTCACTTACTTCTTTTGCCGCTGGAAATTTTATTATAGTTTCTTCATCCTTGCTGAACAGAATCCCATCTTTATCGCAATACTGTTGATTATCTTCATGAACTTCTATTTTCTCTAATTTTTTACAATTATGAAAAAGCGAATCACCTATATTCGTAACACTTTTGGGTATTTCAATATCTATTAGGCTTTCACACTGAGTAAATGCACCACTTGAAATGTTAGTTAAAGTATCTGTTAAATTTATTTTAACTAAATTTCCGCAAGAGGCGAAAGCTCTGTAACCTATTGTTTTTACTCCTTGAGATAATGAAATTTCTTCCAACTGATTACATTGATAAAATGAATACCGTCCTATCCCTTTTATCCCTTCGGGAATCACATATGTTTTTTTCTTCTTTCCTTCAGGGAACCGTACTAATTTGTTATATTTATCAAAAAGAACTCCATCTATATCATAATAGGCAGAATTATCTACTTGAACAAATATATTTTCAAGCCTATCGCAATAGTCAAAAACCGAGCTTCCTATAGAAACAATATTTTTAGGAATTATAATTTCTTTTAAGTTTGAACAACTAAAAAATGCATAATTTCCAATACTAGTTACTCCGTTTTCAATAATAACTTCTAAAACTCTTTTTCCGTACCAAGGAACGTCGTACGAAAGGGAATAGTTCTTCATAGCGCCAGTTCCCTTTATTGTCAACACACCTTTATTAGTAAGTTCCCAAGTTAAATTTGTTCCACAGGTTCCACTTTCCCCTATATTTGTAGACAACGGAGCATACTCTTTAATTTTATCAGCATCTATATCACTTTCGCAAGCATTCGCAAACCAATTCGTAACATTGGGCATCAATCCTGATTCTTTTGCTTTCCATGCATACTCCGCAAACCATTCATTTCCTAATGTAACATCGTCTGGAACAGTAAATTCATCAAAAATCATACGAACAATAATAGTCGCTACTTCTGCAGTAAGTATTGGTTCTGAGGTTTTGAATGTTCCATCATCATAACCATTCATATTTCCAATCATATACATGGTCATTATCTCATTATAATGTTCATCCTCAATATCCACATCTGTGAAAGGACTTTGAATATTAGAAGCATCATATTCAATCTCTAACAACTCAACCATTTTTGCACAAAAGCTTCCTCTTGTAAAAAGAACATTAGAAGCAAAACAATTTATGTTTATAGAAAGAAACAAAAAAATTGCTACCATCAATGTACTAATCGCTTTTTTCATATTCATCTTTTCCTTTCTCTATCATTCGACAAGGTTCGTGTCAAGTCAGGTGAACAGTGAATAATAAGAACCATCACGAAATATAACGAAATCAAAGATTTCTATATTTCGGAGAACCTTGTTGCTTTTGCAATAAGAACCATCACCCAACACAAAATCAAAGATTTTTGTTGGGTACCCGAGAACCTTGTTATGCTGAAGCACAATATGGACCTACTAACTTTTTCCTTTTTTTTAACTGGTTTTTCCCGACCACTTTCCTTTAGAACCCGCGAGAATACTGGATTTTCCTGCCCGATATGTAAATATTTTTATCGGCAAACTAATGTTTTAAATTGTATGGACTTGACACGAGTAAATGCACTACTTATTTGAATGAATTAATTTTATGTACACATATCGAAACATCTTTAAATTCATAGTAAATTTCTGGAATAGCATCGAATCCATCCATTAGCATTATGATATATTCAATACCTGCATATATGATTCCAATGGATGCAGCCGGTTCCTTTGAACAAAAAAACAAACTGCTTGCTAGTGCTATAATACGAATAAAATTAATTATCAAAGTTCCAGTCGCATCTATCTTTGAATTAGTAATAATAAGGCTATATCTTTTATTTAAAAAACTCGTATATACATTTGAATCTCTACTACCTATTTTTACTCTTCGTTCCTCATTAACATCATATAGAGCATTGAGGTTCGGTATCATTTTTTTGTTTGCAACTATACCTATAAAAACCGAAATCAAACATGCAAAAAAGACAGTTGCCTGTATCTGAAACCCAAAATTACTAAAAACAAAAATCAATGCAGCAAATAACATAAACCCCTTTTCTAAATAGTTGGCGACAAAACATCTAATAAAATCAACAACACTATCAACCAATTCAACATTTGCATCTATCGTACTTGTTGCAATATTTCTATTTATAGCATTATGATAATACCTATTTCTATACTTTAATTTGATTCGATTATATACAATATCGTCGTCAATGTTATTAAAATAACCTATCAGCACATTAAACAAGTACGCTCCAATCAATACAAAAAGCCACAAAAAACTATTGTCGAACAAACCATCAATAGCTTTACCAATCAAAAAAGGCTGAATACATATATAGATTGAATCGACGAAATCGAAACTATACAATCTTAAAATATCCCTTTTTTCACTGTTAAACATATCTTTCAAATACATTAAAGTGCTTATATTCTCCACCTCTCTTAACAAAGTGCTATATAATCACAACTTTATTTTTCGCTTTTCTCTATAGCACTCCGGACATCCACGCCCTTTGTTTCTATTGACTACCGTAGCTTGCCATTCGTGTCCCTCGTTACATTTCCACCATACTTTCTTATTGCTATTAGGCAAAACATCCACAGGAGTCAATTCGACGTTTTTTTCATAATTCCATTCTTTCGCTAAAGTTGGATTAATTGTCTGTAAATCATTACTGCCTTGCTGTATTTTATTGCTAGAACAAACTGGGCACCCGCGTCCTTTATTTCTGTTGTTTACTATTGCTATCCACTCATGACCTTTCCTACACTTCCACCATACTTTTTGACCACTACCAAGAGTTAATGTTTCGGGATTGAAATTTAATTCATTATTCTTTTCCCAGTTCCATTCAGCCATAAGTTGAACATTATCGCTCACATATCTTTTTTCTTTCTTTTCTGCCATAATACTCAACTCCTTTTAATTTCATATTTCAACACTATTTGGCATCATTCAGCACAATTCGACAGGATTTTTACTCGTGTCAAGTCAGGAGAACAGTGAATAATAGGACCTACTATTTTTCCCTTAATTTTTCACTGGATTTTTTTGAACAAAATTCTTTAGAACCCGCGAGAATACTGGATTTTCTCGCATCCGATGATATATGTAAATATAATAAATCGGCAAACTATTTTATTAAGTTGTATGGACTTGACACGAGTATTTCTATGTAAAGACAACAGAACCATCCCCTTGTCTTCCATAAACCGCTCCGTCTTAAAATAGTGGAGCGCTACTTATCAGTATTTAGAAAATCCTAAATGTTTTTGTGTAAAGCCTAGTTCTGAGTAATCATATTTCATATTTGAGCATAATAAATCAACAAAATAGGCTGCCATTTCACGAACGCCCATAGTCTGCGAACTAGTAATATTAGTATAACTATAGTTGAGATATGATGTATACTCACTAAAACTATTTGCATACATTGTACCTTCCATATATGCATCTACTTCATCAAGATAACTCCATTTATAACTTTCGCTTATTGATGGAACTATTATATCTATTTTCCAAGACCATACAGAATTGGCCAATACATCAACAGAAAGAGTGATTGTGTCATTAGCTATATTATAATAGTTCTTTCGTATATATGTATATGTTGCATATTGCTGCTTGTCAACTGTTTGGCCCAATTCAAGACAATATGTTTTTTCGTCTACTTTTGTTCCATTTTCTACAATATAATTTTTCAAATTGTTGAATGTAGCTTTATAATCAATCAACCCACAATATTCGCATTTGCATGATTTATACGAATGAGATATCTTGCTGATAGTTTTTTGTTCAACAAAAACTGTTTTGCACAACGAACAATGACTACCTTCTGTCAAACCATTCTTTGTGCAAGTTGGAGCAACGTAAGCATCTATAACAAGTTCATGGTTTAATTTGCTAATTATTTCATTGTCTACCAAAGCACAGACAGAACAGTATCGCGTATTAACACCAATAGTTAAACAACTTGCTTCTGAAACACATTCCCATTCGCCCCATGTATGATTACTACAAATTGAAGCGTCATTTTCGTATTTCAAATTGATTAGCTGTTTATTTTTTTCATATAGAGAATTTTCACTTTCTATATATTCATTGTACGACTCCTGATGAATTATAATAGTCTCTTCATAAGAGTTAATATCTTTCATAGCTTCGTATTTTGACTTTTCAGCTTCCAAAGATGTCTTTTGCCTTTTCAGAGATGCAAGCTCGGCTGCATCACTAGGGTCGTTATACATTTCTAAACGAGCTATTTTGTAATCTAAATCAGATATTTGGGAATATAGTGAATTTATTTGTTGTTGGCAGGTAATATTATCGTATACATACGTTATATTGTGTGCTGATTTCAACTCATTTATTCTATCCTGATTAAGTTGAACTACCCAAACATACCATTCGTTTATTTCTTCTACTTTTGCTTTGTGTCGTTCAGCCTCTCTTACTAGTTCCTCGCTTTTTAAGATATCATTAGATGCAGAGCAGTATATGCATCTTCCATTTTTAATTGAATGGGAGACTTTTGCGAGTTCCTGCTGCAACACAATTATTGCATCGCAAACTGAGCAATATTTTCCTTCTGTTAATCCTGCTTTTATACATGTAGGTGTTACAGCGGGAATGATAACTTCTGTATGACCTAATGCTGGTATTTCAACCTGTTCTTTAACAACTGAACTGCACACACTACAATGAGTTCCGCCATCGTAGCCAACTATTGTACAAGTAGGTTCAATTCGTTTATCTGCAACTTCTGTATGAGGAATACGTGAAATTACTGATGATTCCTTAATTACAAAACCACAAACGCTACAGTGACTACCTCCGTCGTAGCCAACATTTGTACAAGTAGGTTCAATTCGTTTATCCATAACTTCTGTATGTGGCAAAGCCGGAATTACAGTTTGTTTTACAATTACAACATTACATACAGAGCAATGCTTACCTTCGGTTAATCCCGTTTTTGTACATGTTGGTGTTACAACTGTGTCCGTAACTTCCGTATGTCCTAAAGCAGGTATTTCCTCTCCTACAAACATCTTACCACAAGTCTGACAATATCTATCTTTGTATTTTCCAACAGCATCACATTTAGGTGATATAGACACCTCTTTATCATCTAAGCTATGGTTGCTTTCATTTTGTGAGTTCCCGCAATACACGTCATATTCACATAATGGCATAAGTGTATCTAATCCACCCCAAGCAAATACTTTTATAATGTCGCATTCGCAATCTTTTTTCAAATTAAAAGTTATATACTCTTCATCTTTATACTCAGCCTGTTCCATATAAGTAAGTCTACCATCATTGTAACTTGCAAATATAATAGAAGCACCGTTATTTACATTTTTTGGTACCACTTTAAACACTGTGTTTTTTGTTGTTTCTGATAAAATTGAAGTAGTTAAATATATTATAGGTTTCCATTTTGCATACAAAATAGTTTTTTCTCCTGAATAGGGAAATGTTATGCTTTCTCCTTCAAAATCAGCATTGTCATACCATCCAATAAATTCACTATCTTCTTTTGTTGTTATAGGCGATGATAAAATTTTATCTTGGATTTTCTCAACTTTACTACCTCCATTGGTTACAAATGTATATACTTTGGATGGTATGTTATTGAAAGTTTTGGAGGCATTAGTTAAACAACTATTGAGTGCTTTTATTGAAATATTATTCCATGATTCTTGTGTGCCTTCATAAGTTACTTTGTTCAAACTAGTACAACCATAAAAAGCACCTTGTTCTATATTGGTTATACTATTAGGAAGTATGATACTTTTTAATCTGTTACAACAATCAAATGCAAAAGTTCCAATCGTTGTTACATTATTGCCTATTATTACACTTGTTAACATAGTGCAGTCTGAAAATGCATACATTCCAATATCTGTAACAGTATCTGGTATTGTAACACTCGTCAATCCGCAATTTCCAAAGGTATATCTTCCAATATTGGTTAAGCTGTTTGGAAGCGTTATGCTTGTTAAATTATCAGACCCTGAGAATACATATTCACCCATATTCGTAATGCCTTCGCCTAAGGTGATGCTTGCTAAATTTGTACAGTAAGAAAATGCACGGTCTCCAATACTTTTAACGCTATTTGGAATTATTATTCTTGTTAAATTAATGCATTTATCGAATGCATAACTGCCAATGCTGGTAACCCCATCAGGAATTACCACACTTGACAAGTAAGTACAATTACGAAATGCATTAGCTCCAACACTTTTAACACTGCTAGGAACTGTATAACTTGTACCCGCTTTTTTTGCTGGATATACTATTAAAGTTGTAATGTCTCTGTTAAATAACACATCATCTATCGAACAATAATCCATATTGCTATCATCCACGAGGAAACTTGACAAGTTAGTACATCCATTAAATACAGTACAATTAATACTTGTAACACTCTCTGGAATAGTTATAGTTGTTAGTCCTTTACAGTTGGAAAATGCATAATTGCCAATGGTGGTTACGCTATCTCCTATGATTACACTTGCTAGACCGGTGCAATTAGAAAATGCATTGCTTCCGATAGTCGTTACATCACCATCTAACACTACATTTACTAAACCAGCACAACCAGAAAAGGCATAGTTACCGATTGTTGTTACATTATCACCTATTATTGCTCTTGTTAAGTTAGTGCAGTTGTAAAAAGCATTAGTGCCGATTTTTTTTACATTGTTGGGAATCGTTATACTTGTCAAGCTATCGCACTCATAAAATGCATAATCGCCAATACTTGTAACACCACTAGGAATTATTATACTTATTAGACTATCACATCCATAAAATGTATAGTTACCAATACTTGTAACACTGTTTGGTATATTTATATTTGTTAAATTGCTACAATCACGAAAGGCATATCCATCGATGCTTGTTACGCTGTCGGGTATGGTAATATTCGACAAACTAGTGCAACACCTAAATGCACTGCCGTAAATTTTTGTAATTCCTTCAGATAGTGTTATGTTTTTCAAACTTGTGCAATTCCAAAATGTATTGCCTTCAATATCAGTGACGCCACTAGGAATGTTTATGCTTACCAAACTGGAGCAACCATAAAACGCACCTCCTCCAACATCGGTAACGCTTTCTGGAATTGTTATGTTTGTTAAACTAGTACAGCTATCAAATGCTCCAACTCCAATATTGGTAACGCTTTCAGGAATTGTTATATTTGTCAAGTTAGTACATTTTTTGAACGCATAACTATCGATGCTAGTTACCGGATTTCCGTCAATCTCACTTGGAATCTCTACCATTGTTACACTTTGTGTGCAATCAGTAATTTTAACCTCCGCATCGGAAACACTGTAGGTTAAGTCTCCGTATGTTTCCGCAGAAACACTCATTACACCAAATCCAAGCATAAATAAGCAAACAAATATAAACATAAATAAAAATTTCTTTTTCATTTTAAAACCTCCAAATAAAAAGTGCATAACCCACATTTCAAAGTTGTGTACCTAAAAACGCACAAACTCCAACATTAAGGCTGCTATACCCTGTAACCCTTATTTTATCTTATATTTTCTTATATTTCATCACCATTCGACACAATTCAAACTCGTGTCAAGCCTGGACCAAACATTTTAACTAAATCTTGAACTAAAGTTCAAAGCTAAATTATTCCGTTTCGCTACATAACTAAATAACTCCTTTGGAGTAGCTAAATTAAATTCGCAATTAGCTGACCACGGGTCAATTTAGCTACAAAGTAATTTAGCGTGTGTTAGCACATTTAGCTCGCAGAATGCGAATTTAGCTGAATAGATTTAACTGTGTTAAATCTATTCTAACACACAAATAAAAAAATATCGACAAAAAACCGATATTTTTTATGAAATAATTAAATTTTCTCCGTACAGTTTTTTTAATGTATTTAAAAGTTCTTTATTCTTAAGCCTTTTGGTATGATGAAATGTTATAATTTTGGGGGTAAGATTTAGTATTGCAGAAAAAAGAATATCATTATATAAAAAGTCATACTCTCCGTATTCTTTTATAAATTCTGTTATACATATATTTGTGATGTCATTAAAATAGTCGTCATAAAACTCATAAAGAGATTTTTTATTTATATCAATATGCAGATGATAGACTATAGGGTTTGAATTTTTTAGTATTACTCCTATTAAAGATAATAACTTTTCATAATGTATTTTTTCAAGATAGGTTAAATAAATTTCATTTAAAACTTTATTTAAAAAGTCTTTATATTTCCACATTCTGAAATTTAAAAACCCTTTATCGTCAATTTTATTAAAATCTTTTAAGTTATCCTTTATAAGATTAAATATAAAATCTTTTCTTACTAAATATTCGTCAAGTTTTATATTTACAAACTCGAAAAAATCTTTTTTATTTTCCACTTCATATACTTTAGAAACTTTCGATATATATGATTTATCAATTTCATTTAAAAACTTATTTGTAAGTGTAGTTGAAACTTTATCTATATTTTTTTTAGTTATATCAAGTATCACTAAAAAATCTCCCCTTATTTTAGTATGTACAAAGAGGAATTAAACTGCCATAGTCAAAAAGAGGTGTGTCAAATAAAACTTTAAATTTTAAATTTTTCTTAGTTAAAAATTCTTCTATTTTTATAAAATCAGGATGTTTTGTTACATCTCCGAAAAAACCAATAGTATTATGTGAAATTCGCCCACCACAGCCCCCTATAAACCCATGGTTAAAATTATTTATACAAATTGTGTTATTTGAGATTAAAAGTGAGTCTATCATATTTTTCTGATAAATTTTATGAAGACCCATATCACAGGTAATAACCGAATTTTCATCTACAATTAAAGTTGAACATTTGGTATACCCCTGCCTTACATTTATAAACTCAACACCTTTATTTTCTAAGTATTTAAGCACTGCTTTATCCGTATATTTTAAGTTATGAAAAAGTTTATTACCCAGTATAACAAGATTATATGCTATATCAAAAGGGTAATCTTTTTTTAAAGTAGTTTCCCCTTTTATTATATTTAAACCAAAAGAAGAAAGTTTACTATAATAAGAATAACTTTCAGGGCTTACTACAACATCCCCGTTAAAAAGGGGGCATAGAGTCATATCAGGATGAGTGTTTATGCCCTTTAAAACATTTTTATCTTCATATGATTTAAAACCGTCTTTTAAAAATTCAATAGTTTTATCATACACAAAAAGAGAAACTTCATTTTGAGGAAGATACGGGTTTTTAATAATCTTCATTTTATCACCTAACTGTTAAGACTTTCAACAGGGTTTAATCTTGATGCTTTATATGCAGGATATACACCAAAAACTGCACCAATTAAGACTGAAAATAAAACTGCAACAATCATTGATTTTAAACTTACTACCAAGGTTATGCCATAACCTTTCATTAAAATATAGGAAATTAAAAGCCCTGTTATAATACCTAATATACAGGAAATTAAAACAATAATCAATGTTTCAAGTAAAAATTCAAGCATAATGGTTACATTTGTTGAGCCTATTGCTTTTTTTATTCCTATTTCTTTTTTCCTCTCATTCACAGAAATAAGCATAGTGTTCATTACGGATATTCCTCCTACAACTAAGGAAACTGCTCCGATTAGTGTTATAATCAAAGTTATAATTGAAAGAACATTAGAAATACTTTTTTTATAACTATTCATATTTTCATAATACAGGATATTTTTAAATTCCAAATCTTTTTCAAGATATGATATTACACTGTCTGATGCTGCGGCAACATCATTTTCCCCCTTTGCCACAACTGAGATTTCGCCTACATATTTTCCGTTATACATATCTAAAAAAGTTACTGATGCCATATAAATCATAGGCGGCATATGCTCACTTACAAGGTCATATATATTACCATTATTGACTACTCCGACAATAGTAAATTCCTGACTTTTAAAGGGAGTGGTAAGAGAGATTTTCTCGCCCACACAGTTTGCCTTATCAAATAATTTTTCTGCACTACTTTTAGTTAAGATAACATTTTTTTTATTATTTTTTATATCTGATTCTCTTATTCCTCTACCATAGATTATTTCCATATTTAAAATTTCAAGAGCATCTATTTCTCCACCGCATAAAAACGCATTTGATTCTTTATCCCTATATTTTATTCTTGCTATTTCTTTAGACATGGAAGAAACAAGATATTCATTTCCAAGATAGTTTTTAACATCTTCAACATCAGCGAGAGTAATATTATAACCTTGAGATTTTATTGATGCTCCGTTTAAGCCTAATGCTTCAAGTTCCATATTTATTGCGTTCTGACCTGAAGAGCCTATTGCAGAAATTATTATAATTGATATAACTCCTATAAATATACTTAACACTGTTAAAAAAAATCTTGACTTTTTTGAAAACAGCCCTTTAAAAGAAAATCTTAAATAGTCATTAAAAAACATTTTTATACCTCATTTGTATTTAAAAGTTTATCTCCCTCTTTTATCTTTAAAAATTTAGGATTTAATATTAGATTGTCCCCCTCATTTACTCCTCCTAAAATTTCAACATCAATGTCATACTCTTCCCCTAATTTTACATATCTTTTTGCGGCATAACCCATATTATTTATATACACATAAGGCTTATCTTCATCAAACATTACCGAATCAAAAGGGATAATAACTGCATTTTTCTTAGTAAAATCTTCAAACTCAAGGTTAAGATTTGTCTGGGGACGGATATTATCATAATTTTTGGCAACCACATCAACGGTTACAAAATTTTCGCCATTTAATGTATTTGATTTTTCTACAAGTGGATATATTTTTATAACTTCCCCTTCAACATCTCCGACAAATGAATTGCCTGATATTATTACCTTTTGTCCTACATAGATATCCTTTATATCATCTTCTTTGACTGAAGATTTTATTACCATATTTTCTAAGTCTGATACAACCATTACAGGAACAGACGGATTTATTTCGCTTCCCTTTGTAACATTTATTTTTGTTACCATTCCGCTTATTGGGGATAAAATTTCAGTATTATAGTTATTTATTTTAGCAATAAGACTATTATTATTAACAGAACTTACTGTTACGCTCTGATATTCAAGTTTGCTTTTTAGAATTTCTTTATTAAGAGTTGCAATTTTCTGCCCTTTTTTAATATAATCGCCCACATTAGCATAAATATCTTCTACTACAAAGGGCATATCTATTTTTATTTCTCTTTTATTCTGTTCATGGCATACTCCCAAAGCGCTTATATATTTTTTTATTTCTGTTACTTTTACTTTTTCGGTGTTTGCCATAACAAAGTTATTATTTACCATATAATCTGCAATCATAATTCCTAAAATTAAAGAAAAACTTAATACAAGCGTTATAATTGTTTTTTTCATTTATTTCTCCCCATTATAAAAATTAAAATTTTGTTTTATACTGATTATATAATTCCTTAAATACTTATTTATATTCAAGGTAAAAAATATATTAGAACAAAAAAAGGGAATTCCTTTCGGAACTCCCATAATTAAATGTTAACAGCAGCAATCATCAAAGCCTCTGTTGTTATCGCTTACGCATAAAATATATATTGCAATAATAATTAAAATAATCCATAAAGTATCATTGTTTCTATTAGAAGAATTATTACAACCACAATTATTAAACATATAAAAACCTCCTGTTATCTTAAACAACACTTACATTCTTTATGACATTCGCAATCAAAGTTGTTTGAACTGTTGCAACCACAATCATTGTTATTATTGCAACAGTTATCGTTATTGTTATCATTACATGAGCAGATTAAGATTATAAATAAAACTATCACCCAAACCCATGTATCATTTCTGCTACCAAAAAATGACATATACTTCACTCCTTAATATATAATATACTTCTGCAAACAAGTAAACTTATTTACAGTTGAAAGGGAAAATATATGTAATCCCCTTCATTTTCAGTATTCAATAATAATTTATGTGCAAATTAAAAAAGTGTTACTATTTGACTTTATATGTTTTTTATGGTTTAATATAGTAAAAGATAAATATACTTCTTAATAAGATAAAAAAGGTGATTTAATGAATATATTGATTCTTACCATAACAACGGGGCATGGGCATAATCAGGTTGCCGCTTCTGTTAACCAGTATGCTAAAGATAAAGGGCATAATGTGGATGTACTTGACGCACTTCTTCATATTAATCCATTTTGCCAGAAGGCACTTGATAAAGGCTTTTTGCTTTCTTCTTCCCTTACCCCTGCGGCATATAACACAGTTTATAATTTACTTGATAAAAGAAAGCCTAAAATAAAAAAATATATGCCATATTCTCTAACATATCAGGAATTTGACAAAAAGATTGTAAACTATATCAAAGAAACAAAGCCTGATGCTATAATCTGCACTCATGTTGTTGCGGCGCATTTTGTATCAAACCTTAAAAAAGTAGGCATAAATATTCCTACATTCGGTATTGTTACAGATTATACTATTCATCCTTATTGGAACAGAACTGATATTGACTATTACATTATCCCGAATGAAGAGTTAATTTCTGAGGCTGTAAACAAAGGCATAGATAAAGAAAAAATACTGCCTTTTGGAATTCCTATAAACCCAAAATTCAATACTTCTACTGATAAAAAAGAGGCAAGAAAAATTCTTGGTTTAGAAGACAAGCCAACTATTCTTATGATGAGCGGCTCAATGGGATATGGAAATTTATTTAAACAACTGGAAAATTTATGTGAATCTTCTTATGATTTCCAGATTGTTACCATATGCGGAAATAACAAGCGAATAAAGAAAAAGATTGATGAACATTCTTTTTCCAAAAAGATATACAATATAGGCTTTAGTAAGAATGTTCACTTATATATGGATGCATGTGATATTGCAGTTACAAAACCTGGTGGAATTACTGTATCCGAAGCGCTTGTTAAGTGCTTACCTATAATTTTAATAAACCCTATTCCAGGGCATGAAATTAAAAATATGGACTTTCTTGTAAAAGGTCAAGTTGCTTATGCAGTATCAAAAGATATCAGTATATGCGATATAGTAGATAAACTTTTTAAATTTGATGATGAAATAAACTGTATGAAGGAAAAGATAAACTTAATCAGAAAGCCTGATGCTTCAAAGGATATAATTGAGTTTATTGAAAAATTCAGATGATTAAAGGCGCAGAATATATAATAAAAAAACTTAATGAAAACGGGCATAAAGCCTATCTTGTTGGTGGATGCGTAAGGGATATTATAATGAATAATATCCCTTTAGATTATGATATAACAACATCGGCTACACCTTACGAAGTTATAAGCCTTTTTCCTCACACTATTCCCACAGGTTTAAAACACGGCACGGTTACAGTTAATGAGAACGGGAATTTTTTTGAGGTTACAACTTTCAGAATTGACGGAGAGTATGAAAATTTCAGGAAGCCAAAAAATGTTAAATATTCTTCCTCTCTTTTAGATGATATAAAAAGGCGAGATTTTACTATTAACGCTATTGCCTATCACAAAGACTCTGGCTACATAGATTATTTTAACGGAATAAATGATATTAAAAATAAGATTATAAGAACGGTTAATGACCCATATGATCGTATAAGCGAAGATGCTTTAAGAATACTTAGAGCAATAAGATTTTCTTCAAGGTTTGATTTTATAATTGAAGAAAACACATTAACTGCTATAAAAAAACTTATGCATCTTACTCTTAATATTTCAAAAGAGAGAATATTTGATGAACTTAATAAGATGTTTTTAACAAACCCTTACAGTGCAGTTTTAATGCTTTATGAAACAGGTTTTTTTGATATATATAAAATACCTGTATATAAAGAAAAAATTAAATATTTAAAAAATCTTAAGATAAAAAGATTTGAAACTGTTTTTGCTATTATTTTAAAAGACAGTGATGTTTTAAAAGATATAAAATGTTCAAATAAAATAAAGAGTAATATTAAAAAAATAAGAGAATCTTTTTCATACAGTTTGGATGATGAAACTTCTATTAAAAAAATGCTTTACAATTTAAAATGTCAGGATATTATAGATTTGATTTTTGACACACATATAGTTTGTGGTTTAGCTAAAAATGACATTTATAAAATATATGAAGAGATAGAAAAAAACAAAGAATGTTATCTTTTATCGCATCTTGCTATTAACGGAAATGATTTAATTAATTTGGGAATAAAAAAAGAAGAAATAAGTAAAGTGTTAGATTATCTTTTAAATCTTGTAATTTCTGATAACTCGCTTAACAAAAAAGAAATTTTAATTAAAAAAATACAAACTCTATAAGAGTTTGTATTTTTTTATTTTAGTCTACTTTAATTGATTTTATTATTACTTTATTAAGAGGTCTGTCAGAAAAGTCTACTCTTTCTGCGGCAATTCTGTCGACTACTTCATAGCCTGATACAACCTTACCAAAAGCGGCATACTGACCGTCAAGATGAGGAGCATCAAGATGCATAATAAAGAATTGAGAACCTGCAGAGTCATAACTCATTGCTCTTGCCATGGAAATAACCCCTCTTAAGTGTTTAAGGTTATTTTCAACTCCGTTTGCCAAAAATTCTCCTTTTATATTATATCCTGGGCCACCTGTACCTCTTCCCTCAGGGCAACCACCCTGAATCATAAAGCCTTCTATTACTCTGTGAAAAATAAGTCCGTCATAAAAACCTTTATTGGCAAGGTATTTAAAATTAGAAACTGTTATAGGCGCAATATCAGGATAAAGTTCTAATGTTATAACTTCATCTGTATCAAGCAAAATTTCACAATTTATCTTTTCTTTTGTTGTAATTATTTCAAAAGGATAATTCATACTTTTTTCTCCTGTTATTTTATAATAATAGTTTTAATAACTATATCTTCTAATGGCTTATCATTTGAATCGGTCATAACACTTGCAATTTCATCAACTACATCCATACCCTCTGTTACTCTGCCAAATGCTGCATATTGCCCGTCAAGTGATGGATAATCTCTATGCATTATAAAAAACTGAGAACCTGCAGAATCGTATGAATTTGATGTTCTTGCCATTGAGATTACGCCTCTTGTATGATTTAGAGGATTATTAACGCCATTATCTTTAAACTCGCCCTTTATTCTGTAATTAGGGCCACCTGTACCTATTCCGTTAGGGCAGCCACCCTGAATCATAAAGCCACTGATTACTCTGTGGAAAATAAGCCCATCATAAAAGCCTTCATTTGCAAGATACATAAAGTTAGATACTGTTACAGGTGCAATTTCAGGGTACAACTCAAGTTCAATTACCTTATCGTTTGCAAGTTGAATCTGCGCCTCGATAATATCCTTACTTGTTAAAACTTCAAAAGGATAGGATAAACTTAAATCATCTTTAGCACCTGAGCAACCTGAAAGCATCAAAACTATAAGCAAAAGAATGGATATTAGTTTTTTATTCATATATTATCTCCCTGTACTTCCGTATCCTCCGGTTCTTTCTCCTTCGGCTTCGTCTCCGTCTGCTATTAAATATTTCTGGAATATTCCCTGACCTATTTTATCCCCTTTTTTAATTGTTATATCAAAAGGATAAAAATTATAGAATGCAAACATAATATGCCCGTCATTATCAGGGTTTTCAAAATAATCACTGTCAATAACACCAACGGAATTTGCAAGTACAATACCCTTTTTCATAGGGTTGGATGAACGGTTATAAATATATAAAACTTCGTCATCCGGCATATAAGATTTTATACCGGTTTTTACAAGGGTTGGTTTAACAGGATTTTCTTCTTTATTTGTAATTAGTTTTATCAGTTTTTTAAAATATGATTCAATAACTGTATCTTCTGCAGCACAAAAATCATAACCTGCGCTGTTTTTTGTGCTTCTTTGAGGTAATGTAATGCCCTGGTCTTCAAAGCCTTTACATACCATAAATCCTCTGATCTTCATTTTTATTTCTCCCCTGTTACATACATTTAGACCAACCACAAACACACTGAACGCAACCTGCTTCATGACGAAGTTTTTCGCCACATTCAGGACAGTTTGTCAAAGTTGAAACATCATCTTCTAAGTTGAAAGAAACCTGGTCTTTATCTTCTTTTGGCTCATTGTCTTTACCTTTTCCGCCAACAAAAAGTTCTGTATTATATTCTTCTTTTAATGCTTTTGCAATAATATCAGGACAAGAAATACCGTCTAAGTATTCTCCCTTTGTTTTATATCTTACACATGCAGGGCAAGTGATATTTGTCAACTGGTCAATAATTTCGTCAACAAGCACTCCACCTCTTAAGCAAAGTGAAATCATTCTGTTAAGACCGTCGATATTAGATTTACAGATACCGTTTTTAGAAGTGTTAACGAAAGATTCAACTATATTACCGTTTTTATCTCTGTTGATAGTAACATAAAGATTTCCACAAGCAGTTTTATACTTGGTAGTTGTTCCGTATGTTTTACCTAAAACAGCACGACTGATAGGTTTAACAGAGTCAAATTTAAACTCGTCTTTCTTTTCGTCTTTTGGCATACTATTAACCAATATTCCGCTTCTTCTGCAGTTATCTCTGTAAATTGTTATACCTTTAAGACCTTTTTCCCACGCTTTGATATATAAGTCAAATACATCTTTTGTAGTGAATTCTTCAGGAACATTAACAGTTGAACTGATAGATGCATCAATATGTTTCTGCCATACTGCCTGCATATTGATTCTTTCTTTATAATCAAGAGTCATAGCAGTAACAACATATGGAGGAAGATTTTCTTCGTCTTTTATTTCTTTCATTTCCATAAGTTCAGAAACGATAGGTGTATATACTTTATAATATCTGTCTTCCCCGTGAAGAGACTGTGTTCTTCTCATATAGGAAATATTATATATAGGCTCTATACCACCACTTATTCCAAGCATTGTTGAAATAGTACCTGTTGGTGCTATTGTTAAAAGTTGGCTGTTTCTTAAACCGTTTTCTTTAACTGCTTTTTTAGTCGCTTTAGATGTGTTTGCTATAAAGTAAGGAGAATTCATAACAGCGTTTTCATCATACATTGGGTATGTTCCGAACTTTTTAGCAAGTTTTGCACTTGTAAGTATCGCTCTGTCTGCCATTACAAAACCAATTTTATCACATATTTCTACTGCAGCATCAGTACCATATTTTATACCTAACTTAATAAGACAGTCGCCAAGACCCATAATACCAAGACCGATTTGTCTCCAGTTATTAACGCTTTCTCTTTGTTCTTTCAAAGGATGAAGTGGTAAACCTTCTTCTAATACTTCGTTAAGGTATATAACTGATTGTTCAACTGCTTCTCCAAAACCTTCGTAGTCAAATTCAGCACTAACCTGATATGCATTGTCAACAAATTCTGCAAGGTTGATACTTCCAAGTAAACAACTACCCCCTGCAGGAAGTGGCTCTTCTGCACATGGGTTAACCCCTGCAAATTTAAAACGGTCATCTTCGCTAAGAAGATTCCAGTTTTCTATTCTGTCCCAGAACAGTGCACCAGGTTCTGCCATATCCCAGTTATTAAATACAAGTTTATTGAATAAATCTCTTGCTTTAACTTTCTTTTCGATTACTTCTTTTGTTTCATCTCTTACATATGACATTGTCCAGTAATCGTCAGTTTTAACTGCTTCCATAAAAGCATCTGTAATTCTTATTGAAATGTTTGCTTTTGTAACTTTATCAAGGTCATTCTTTATATCTATAAATGATTCAACATCAGGGTGGGAACAGTCAAGAGAAATCATAAGCGCTCCTCTTCTTCCAGACTGGCCTATAAGTTCGGTTACAAGCGAATAAAGGTCCATAAATGAAACACTACCTGTAGTTTCTTTGGCAGCATTGTTTATTTTAGCACCTGCAGGAGAAAGTTTGGATATATCTATACCACAACCTCCACCGTATGAAAATGTTCTTGCAAGTTTAGATGCACATTCAAAAATACTTTCTATATTATCCTCAGGCGGAGTAATAACATAACAGTTTGAATATGTAATCTTTCTGTTCTTTTTATTAAGTCCGCGGCTTGCTATAATTCTTCCGCCAGGAAGGAATTTTTTTGCCATCATAAATTCTTTGATTTTTTTGTTTCCACCGCTTACTCTTTCAAAAAATTCGTCAAATGATTCGTCATTATGCTGATACTTTTTAAGCCAGATATCTCTTTGTAAATCGGTACTGAACCAATTTTCCATTGTGTAGTTTTCCATTTTTTTCTCCCTTTCCCTTAATTTATTCCTTTTCATTCGTATAAATAGTGTTAAAAAGTGCTTGGTTATGCGATTTTCCCACAGAACCAAAACACAATATAAGCGTCAACATTGAAGATTATACACCATATATAGTGTTATGTCAAGGGGAATTAAGTATATTTGAAAAAAATTTTTTATTTGGTTTGTAAGTGTTGAAATTCAGGGAAAAATAAGGTATAATGCATAGTAGATTATTATGTATAAAGGAATGATTTTAGTATGAAATTAGGTATAGTAGGCTTACCTAATGTTGGTAAGAGTACACTATTTAATGCAATAACAAAAGCAGGTGCTGAATCTGCCAACTACCCTTTTTGCACTATTGACCCAAATGTCGGAATAGTTACTGTTCCTGACGAAAGGCTGGATGTGCTTACTAAGATGTATAACTCTAAAAAAACTATTCCTGCTGCTATTGAATTTGTAGATATTGCAGGGCTTGTTAAGGGTGCATCAAAGGGCGAAGGCCTTGGAAATAAATTCTTATCTCATATAAGAGAAGTTGATGCTATTATTCACGTTGTAAGATGTTTTGAAGACCCTAACATTGTTCACGTTGAAGGAAGCATTGACCCTAAAAGAGATATTGACACAATCAATATAGAACTTATACTTTCTGACCTTGATATAGTTGAAAAAAGGATAGACAGAACAAGAAAAATGTTAAAGGGAGACAAAAAGTATCAGGCAGAACTTGATGTTCTTTTAAAAATTAAAGAAGCGCTTGAAAACGAAACCTGTGTTCGTCTTTTAGATTTATCAGCTGAAGAAAAAGAGGCTATAAAAGAGGTTGCACTTATTACTGCAAAACCTGTTATATATGCTACAAATGTTTCTGAAGATGATTTTATTGACGGAATTGACAATAACGAACTTGTTAAAAAGGTAAGTGAAATTGCAGATAAAGAAAATTCTTTGGTACTCCCTATTTCTGCAAAGATAGAATCTGAAATTGCAGAACTTGACGATGAAGAAAAGAATGCATTTTTAAATGAACTTGGAATTAACGAATCAGGTCTTGACAGACTGATTAAGGCAAGTTACAAATTACTTGGTCTTATGAGTTTTCTTACTGCAGGTGAAACTGAAACAAGAGCGTGGACAATTAAAATAGGAACAAAAGCACCTCAGGCAGCAGGTAAAATCCATTCAGATTTTGAGAGAGGATTTATCCGTGCAGAAGTAATTTCTTATAAAGATTTAATAGAATGTGGAAGTATGGCTAATGCTAAAGAGAAAGGGCTTGTTCGTTCTGAAGGAAAAGAATATGTATTCCAGGACGGAGATGTAGTTTTATTCAGATTTAATGTGTAAAAAATTTTAAAAAACTATGGACAAGTATACTAATTTTAAGTATAATAAAATTTGAAATAATTAACTAAGGAGGATTATCATGAGCGAATTAACACATGAAGTTCAAAATATGATATGCCTTGCAAAAGGCGTTAATCATGGTCCTGCTCCTATTCCTGAAGAAGGCAAATGGGTTCAGGCAAAAGAAATCAAAGATATTTCCGGTTTTACACACGGTATCGGCTGGTGTGCACCTCAGCAGGGCGCATGTAAGCTTAGCCTTAACGTTAAAGACGGTATTATCAAAGAAGCATTGGTTGAAACAATCGGTTGTTCCGGTATGACTCACTCTGCTGCTATGGCTGCTGAAATTTTAGCAGGTAAAACTTTACTTGAAGCAGTTAACACAGACCTTGTTTGTGATGCTATAAATACTGCTATGAGAGAATTATTCCTACAGATTATCTACGGTAGAACTCAGACTGCTTTCTCTGAAAACGGTTTACCTATCGGTGCTGGTTTGGAAGACTTAGGTAAAGGGCTTCGTTCTCAGGTTGGTACAATGTATTCAACTACTGAAAAAGGTCCAAGATACTTAGAAATGGCTGAAGGTTATGTTACAAAACTTGCTATTGACGATAAAGATTTAATTATCGGTTACGAATTCATCAACTTCGGAAGAATGATGGATATGATTAAAGCAGGTACAGATCCTAAAGAAGCTATGGATAAGGCTACAGGCAGATACGGTAGATTTGACGATGCTGTTAAATATATCGATCCAAGAAAAGAATAATCAGGAGGTGAGTTGTTATGCCATTATTTGAAGGTTACGAAAGAAGAATTGATAAAATAAATGTTGTTCTTAAACAATATGATATTGCAAGTATTGAAGATGCAGTTAAAATCTGTAATGACAAAGGCATTGATGTTTTAAAATTAGTTAAAGACATTCAGCCAATCTGTTTTGAAAATGCTTGTTACGCATACGCACTTGGTGCTGCTATTGCAATTAAAAAAGGTTGCAAAGTTGCTGCTGATGCTGCTGAAGCAATCGGTGAAGGTTTACAGGCATTCTGTATTCCTGGTTCAGTTGCTGAACAGAGAAAAGTTGGTTTAGGCCACGGTAATCTTGCTGCTATGCTTTTAAGAGAAGAAACAAAATGTTTTGCATTCGTTGCAGGACACGAATCATTTGCTGCTGCTGAAGGTGCTATCGGTATCGCAAGATCAGCAAACAAAGTTAGAAAAGAGCCATTAAGAGTTATCTTAAACGGTCTTGGTAAAGATGCAGCTCAGATCATTTCAAGAATTAACGGTTTCACATACGTTAAAACTGATTATGACTATGCTACAGGCGAACTTAAAGTTATAGAAAAAATTCCTTACTCAAACGGAGACAAAGCAAAAGTTAACTGCTATGGCGCAAACGATGTAAGAGAAGGTGTTGCTATTCTTCATCTTGAAGATGCAGGCGTTGGTATCACAGGTAACTCTACTAACCCTACAAGATTCCAGCACCCTGTTATGGGCACATACAAAAAAGAAAGAATTGAAATGGGTAAAAACTTCTTCTCCGTTGCTTCAGGCGGAGGTACAGGAAGAACTCTTCACCCAGACAATATGGCTGCAGGTCCTGCTTCTTACGGTTTAACAGACACAATGGGAAGAATGCACTCTGATGCTCAGTTTGCAGGTTCATCTTCAGTTCCTGCTCACGTTGAAATGATGGGACTAATCGGTATGGGTAATAACCCAATGGTTGGTGCATCTGTTGCAGTTGCTGTTGCTGTTGAAGAAGCGATGAAATAAATTGCAATAAGCAATTTATTTTAATAAAATTTGCACAACTAATATTGAAATGATTAAACAAAAATGCACTGTGAAGATTATCTTCACAGTGCATTATTTTTTATTATATATTAGTTTTCCTGAATACTGTTTGTAATTGCTTTTTTCTTCCATCTACCTGCTTTATAGAAAAGTAAAGTTATAATTGCATTCATAACCCATGATATAAGAAGAGAAATCTGGATACATTCTTTTACACCATATGGAAGAAGGGGTGTTCTTGTCATATATGATATACCATATGCAAGAGGAACACGCAGAAATACGATTGTAATAAGAGAAATCCACATAGGGGTTAATGTATCCCCTGCTCCTCTCATAATACCTGACAAGCTTTGTGTTACAGCCATAGCAATATATCCAACTGCAAGAATCATCATAAGATTATAACTCATATCAACAAGTTCTTTGGTATCTGTAAATAACATCATAAGGTATTTACCGAATATTAAAATAACAAGTGTTATAAATGTTGAACATAAAACCGCAAGAAGTGTTCCCTGCTTTGCACCTTTTGTAACCCTTTCATAATTACCTGCGCCTACATTCTGCCCTGAATAAGTTGTAAGGGACATTCCGAAAGAGAAGTTTGGCATCATGGCAAAACCGTCAACACGCATTATAATTACATTGGCTGCAATAAAAAGTTCGCCAAAACAATTTGTAAGCGATTGAACAACAATCATAGCAGAAGATACTATTGCCTGAGTTACTCCTGACGGAATACCAAGCCTTATTATAGTTTTTAAATATGTGCCGACAGGTTTTATATATTTTAAGCCAAAGTCAAAATATTCGTTCATTTTAGAAAGTTTAATAAGACATAAAGAAGCAGAAACAACCTGTGAAATTACAGTAGCATATGCAACACCTGCTACCCCCATTTTTACATAGGCAACAAAAACTATATCTAAAACAATATTTATAACTGTTGCAACCAGTAAATAAATCAGGCAGGAAAAAGAATCTCCCATACCTCTTATAATACCACTTAAAATATTATAAAAAGCCATACCCGCAATACCTATGAGAGAAATTGTAAGATAACTTGTACAGTCATTAAGTATAGACTGCGGAGTATTTAACATTATAAGAATAGGCCTGATAAAAGGTGTTGCAACAAGGATAAGACCTATACAGCAAATTATGGTTATTGTTATAGAGTTACCTATTGTATAAGAAAGGGCATCCCTGTTTTTAGCACCGTAATACTGGGACACCATAATATTAGCACCTGCAGATATACCGATAAATAAAACAAGAAGCATATTAAGAATAGGCATTGCACTGCCGACTGCGGCAAGGGCATTATCCCCTATATATTTACCAACAACAATACTATCCACCGTACTGTATAATTGCTGGGCTATATTACCAATTAACATTGGCAGAGTAAACATCAATATACCTTTCCACGGTGTCCCTTTTGTTAAGTCTGTGGGAGCAGAAAGTTTTTTTACCATTAAATCACCTCGTAATAAATATACATCTTTTTTATTATAATACAAAGTGATTAAAAAAGCAAAATATTTTTTATATTTTTACAAATTAAAAAGGATGCAAAATAAATTTTGCATCCTTTTAGTTTAATTTATTTTTTGGACTCTGCAATTAT
The DNA here is from genome assembly GCA_017554615.1 of Clostridia bacterium. Lineage (NCBI taxonomy): Bacteria > Bacillati > Bacillota > Clostridia > Clostridia bacterium. The sequence goes on along the minus strand of JAFZHY010000012.1, from coordinate 46,187 downwards.
TTTTTCTGCTACCATATTTGGTGCTTCTTCATATCTTTCAAAGTCAAATTCAAAACTTCCTCTTGCATGAGTCATTGAACGAAGGTCAATTGCGTATTTGTGCATTTCAGCCATAGGCACTTCGGCAGTAACTTCCTGCAACCCGTCGCCTATTGGGTTCATACCAAGAATTCTTCCTCTTCTCTTATTAACATCGCCCATAATATCGCCCATATAATGATCAGGAACTATAACAACAAGTTTACCGATTGGTTCTAATAAAACTGGGTTTGCCTGTTCCAAACCGTTTTTATATGCTATATGCGCTGCCATTTTAAATGCCATTTCAGAAGAGTCAACTGGATGGTAAGAACCGTCAAGAAGTGTTGCTTTTAGGTTAACAACAGGGTAACCTGCAAGAACACCGTGTTCAATACTTTCCTGAAGACCTTTTTCAACTGCAGGGAAATAGTTCTTTGGAACGCTTCCACCAAAAATCTGTTCTCCAAATTCTAATCCTTCGCTATGTCCAGGTTCAATTTCGATTTTAACATGACCATACTGACCATGACCACCTGATTGTTTCTTATGTTTACCTTCTGCAGTAACCTTTTTCTTAATTGTTTCTCTGTATGGAACTTTTGGCTCTGCTAAAGTAACTTCTGCACCGTATCTTGATTTTAATTTACTGATAATAACATCAATATGCTGTTCGCCCATACCTGAGATTATAAGCTGATGAGTTTCTGTGTTATTATAGAAGTTAAAACTTGGGTCTTCGTGTCTTAATTTTGAAAGACCTGAACTGATTTTTTCTTCATCGCCTTTTTCTTTTGGAAGAATTGCTAATGATAATGCAGGTTTAGGGAAAACAAGTTTTTCAAATTCTACAAGACACTTACTGTCAGAAAGTGTATCCCCTGTTTTTGTGATATTAAGTTTATTAACTGCACCTATATCCCCTGCAGAAAGTTTTTTAACTTCAATCTGTTTTTTACCACACATTGTAAAAATTCTTGAAATTCTTTCATCTTCATTTTTTCTAATGTTTTTAAGAGTTGTATCAGGAGTTAATGTTCCTGACATAACCTTAAAGTAACTTAATTTACCAACATATGGGTCAACCAATGTTTTAAATACAAATAGTGATAAAGGTTCTCCATCTTCAGTTTTAACTTCGATAACTTCTTCTGTACCAGGTTTATATGCTGTTCTTTGTTTTATTTCGTTTGGTGCAGGGAAATATTCTGCAACTGCATCAACTAATGCTTTAATACCGATATTTTTAAGAGCAGAACCGAATAATACTGGAACGATAGAACATTCGTCAATACCTTTTCTAACTGCGCCAAGTATTTCTTTTTTAGTGAATTCTTCGCCGTTAAAATATTTTTCCATAAGTTCATCGCTTGTTTCAGCAACAGCTTCGCTTAACATATCAGTATTTTCTTTAACTTCGCTCTCATACTGAGCAGGTAAGTCCATTGCCTCGTTTCCGCCTGTAACATATTTTCTTGCTTCGGCATGGATAACATCATAGAAACCAACTACTTTACCGTTATCTCTTATAGGAATATATAAAGGAGCGATAGATTTACCGAATGTTTCTTTCAGACTGTTAACAACTGCAGTAAAATCAACATCTTCTTCGTCAATTTCATTAACGAATATTATTTTAGGGATATTATTTTTTTCTGCAACTTTCCATGCTTTTTCTGTACCAACCTGAACACCTGATTTTCCGCTTACCATAATGATAACACCGTCAGCAACAGATGTTCCTTCTATCATTTCGCCGACGAAATCAAAATATCCCGGTGTGTCAATTATATTTATTTTACAATCGTTCCATTCAAAACTTGCAAGTGCAGTATTGATAGAAATTTTTCTTTTTACTTCTTCCTGGTCAAAGTCCATAACGGTATTTCCGTCAAGCACTTTACCCTGTCTGTCGATAAGTTTAGCATTGTAAAGCATTGCTTCTGCTAAATTAGTTTTACCTGTTCCGCCATGGGCAACTAAGGCAATATTTCTGATTGAGCCAGTAGTATAATCTTTCATTGTGATTTATCCTCCATTTTTTTACTGAACTATTACGATAGTTGAAGCCTGGAATGCTCCGTTAACCATTCTGCCGATAACAACAACATAATCATCTACATAGATGTTTTTAATTGTTTTTGTTGCAGTAACTGCACCATCAGCAGTAATTTTTGTTGATGATGAAACAAAAATCTGTTTAGACTCACCATTTGCAGTTTTAACATTTATAAAACCGTAAGACGGATTAACAACTTCTACAACACCAGAAATCTGACTTACTTCTTCAACTGTTGAAACTCTGATTTCGGAAACCGCACCACTGTCTGTTGTGATTTTCGCTGTCATATCAAGTCTTAAATCATAGATTTCACATTCTTCATCGTCTAAGAATACTTTAATAGAATTGGTAAGAGGGTATCTTTCATCATCCCCGTCTTTAGTAACAACGATAGAAGATTGTTTTGCAATTAAAATTTCAGTAATTGTACCAGATAAACTACCGATTTCACTTGTTACCTGTAATTTACTGATCTTATTATATCTTACGATAACCTTAGATACTTTATCTCCAACAATAAGATTTGCTAAAGTTGAATCTTTACCATTTCTTATAACTGCAATTTCGTCTGAAACAAAATATGTTTCAATTATACCGTTTTTTCTCTGGATAACAACTTTTCTCTCATCGAAAGAAAGTTCTTTAATAACTCCGTCTGTAAATTCGTCTGTTGCGTCTAATACATCAATTCTAAATACTTTGTTATCTTCATCAAGATATAACTTAGCGTTATCTTTTGTTCTTAAAACTGAAAGTGTAGCATAAGAACCGTCAACATAAACTTCACAAGTTGGAAGAACAGAATAAATTTCTACTTCCCCTGTCTGACTGTTATCAATTTTAACAGTTTTAACTGATGTTAAAACGATTTCTTTAATTTCTCCTAAAACTAAAGTATGTACTTCTGGTTCAAAATAGATTGCTTCAACTCTTTTTAAGGTTGTGTCTTCAAATACCAAGATAACATCTATGCCTTCTTTTAATTCGTCGCTTTCTATTTCTTCTCCGTTTAGATAAAATACTGCATCGGAAACATCATAATCTCCGTCGCCACTTTCAAGTTCAACTGTTATTTCATCATTTCTTATTCTGTCATATTTACCTTCAACAAAAAGAAGTTCTGAAAGACCCATAACTCTGTAAAGCATAACTGCCATCTGGGCTCTGTTAACCTGGAATGAAGGCTCAAATGTTGTTTCGCTCATTCCCTGCATAATATTTTTGTCTTTTACATATTTAACAAATGCTCTTTTACCTGCAGGAATTTTATTTTCATCTTCATATCCTGTATCATCATCTGACAAATCAACTTCTCCGCCTAAAACTTTTGCTAAATATTCTGCTGCTTCATATCTTAAAAGAGGTTCATTAAATTCATCATTATCGGCTATATCTAAAATTTCGTCTAATGAGAATACACCTTTATATATTAAGAAAGCAACTTCGTTTTTATACTGAAGGTCTAAATCTTCAAGGTCATCTTCGTATATATCATATATATCCTCAAGTTTATCAGAATATACATCATTTTTAATTCCTAAAATTCTGGATATAAGAAGCATTGCTTCTACTTTTGTAATACCTTTATCAGGCTTAAATGTACCGTCAGGATAACCTGTGATAATTCCTTTATCTGCCATTTCGCTGATCTGACTTACTGCCCATGAATAATCTTCTTCTGATACATCAGAAAAAGCATTGGCAGCAAAACTAACTGCAGATAGGCTTAAAAACATTGTGATTACAAGTGTAATGGAAATTAATTTCTTCAACACTTTAAATTCCTCCTTGGTATATATATTTTTTATAGTTACATTTTAACATATCCTACAAAAAATATCAAGAAATATTATCATATATTTATGAATTTTTTATAAAAAATACACTACAAATTGTGTTTTTTTATAGAAAGTATATAAAATATACAAAAAAGACCAAAGTACATAATAAACTGCACTTTGGTCTTTAAATTAGTAATTAAAACCTGCTTCTATTGCTTTTGTATTTATTTCAAGCATTTCTGCTCTTTTTGGTGGAATAAGTTTTGATAAAGCAACAGATACATCTTCTAAGTTGAACATTCCTGTTTCTTTTAAAACTTTACCTGTTATAATCATATTGGCAAGTTTTGATGCATTCATATCATATGCCATTGTTGTAGCAGGTATACCCACATATTTTATATCATCTCTTTTATGCTCATTATCACAAAGAGAACTATCATAAAACAATGTTCCGCCCGGAAGAATAGAATTTTCAAATTTATCAAAAGACGGTTTGTTAAGTATTACTGCTTCGGTAGGGTTAACAACATATGGGGAACCAACTGAAGAATCATTTATAATAATATGACAGTTACAAGTTCCACCTCTCATTTCAGGCCCATATGAAGGAAGCCATGAAACTGCTTTGTCAAATATCATTCCTGTATATGCAAGTAGTTTTCCGGCAAACAGTATACCCTGACCGCCAAACCCTGCAAGAATTATTTCGTGATTCATAATTACACATCCTCCCTATCTTTATATACACCAAGAGGATAAACAGGCATCATATTTTCTTCCAACCATTTTAGCGCTTCCTGTGGAGAAAGCCCCCAGTTTGTAGGACAGGTTGAAAGAACTTCTACAATGGAGAATCCTTTTTTGTTTATTTGATTTTCGAATGCTTTTTTTATAGCCTTCTTAGCATTTCTTATATTTTTAACATTATTTACTGCAACTCTTTCTGCGTATGTTGTACCGTCTAAAGTAGAAAGCATTTCACATACCTTTATAGGATAACCCTGTGTTTCAGGTTTTCTTCCGAAAGGAGTTGTCTGGGTAATCTGGTCAACCAATGATGTTGGCGCCATCTGACCACCTGTCATTCCGTAAATAGCATTGTTTATAAATATAATTGTTATATTTTCGCTTCTACCTGCTGCGTGAACGGTTTCTGCTGTACCAATGGCTGCTAAATCCCCGTCTCCCTGATATGTGAAAACAATATTGTCAGGGTTGGCTCTTTTAACTCCTGTTGCAACTGCAGGTGCTCTTCCGTGAGCCGCTTCAACCATATCACAATTAAAATAGTTATATGCAAATACTGAGCAACCAACAGGTGCGATACCTACTGTTTTGCCTTCTATACCAAGTTCGTCAATAACCTCTGCAACAAGTCTGTGAACTATACCGTGAGTACAGCCCGGGCAGTAGTGAAGAGGAACATCTGCAAGGGCATGTGGTTTTTTAAATACTATACTCATTATTTTATACCTCCTGCAACTTCTCTTATTTTTTCCAATATTTCTTTAGGTGTAGGAATAACTCCGCCTGTTCTTCCTGTGAAGTCAACCTTTGCTTTTCCGTTAACAGCAATCATTACATCCTCTACCATCTGACCTGTACTCATTTCAACAGAAATAAATGCTTTGGCTGTATCTGCCGCTTTATTTATTATTTTAGTTGGGAAAGGCCATAGAGTAATCGGTCTTATAAGACCTACTTTGATGCCTTCTTCCCTTGCCATTTTTATAGCATTTTTTACTATTCTGCCGATTGTTCCGTATGCTACCATTATAATATCAGCATCTTCGATACCTTCGGCTTCATATTTAACTTCGTTTTCTTTGATTTCTTCATACATTTTATCTCTTGCAAGAACTGTTTTTTCCAATGTATCAGGATCTATGTATAAAGAATTGACAACATTATGTTCTCTTTTTAAACCTGTACCGTTTGTTGCCCATGTTTTTTCTTTTAAATCTCTTCCTTTATATTCGCCGAATGCAACAGGCTCCATCATCTGACCAAGCATACCGTCGCCCATAATCATAACAGGCATTCTGTACTGGTCTGCAATATCAAATGCTTCTAAAGTTAAGTCAACACATTCCTGAATAGAAGAAGGTGCTAAAACAACTAAATTAAAGTCTCCGTGTGCAAGACCTTTTGTAGCCTGGAAATAGTCAGACTGAGCAGGTTGAATACCACCTAAACCAGGGCCACCTCTAACTATATTAAGAATAACGCAAGGTAAATCTGCACCTGCCATATATGATATACCCTCTGCTTTTAAACTTATACCAGGGCTTGAAGAAGATGTCATAGCACGAACGCCTGCAGCAGCAGAACCGTAAACCATATTGATAGCGGCAATTTCGCTTTCTGCCTGCATAAATAATCCGCCTACTTTAGGCATATTTTTTGCCATATAGGCTGAAACCTCTGTCTGAGGTGTTATAGGATAACCATAGAAATGTCTGCAACCGGCTCTGATAGCGGCTTCAGCAATCGCTTCGTTACCTTTCATAAGAACTTTATCCATTATAATCAATCCTTTCTCACTTCTATTACACAATCAGGACACATTGTAGCACAAAATGCACAGGAAATACATTTTGACTCATCTGTCATTTCTGCAGGATGGTAGCCTTTAGAGTTAAGTTTATCCTTTGATAATATAAGTAAGTTCTTAGGACAAACTGTTGTACAAAGACCGCAACCTTTGCATAATTCTTCATTAATAGTAATCTTTGCCATTTTTTATAACCTCCATACTTAAATCTATAATTGCCATGGCATATTAAGATATTTCTTTATAGGAAACAACTTAGCAGATGACATTTTCTTATATTCTGATACATTCTCTTCTAAAAGAGATGTAAAAATAAAAGGCAGTTTTAATTCGTCGCACACAGTTTTAACAATTTTTTCGCCCTCTAATATATCGGCACATTCTGTTTCATACGATAAATTTGTATTATTTATAAGACCTGTTATTTTAAGCCTCGAATTATAATTTATTTCCTCTGTCATAATTATAATATTTTCCTTGTTGTCAGTCAATGGTCTTTTAGTATTTATTACTGAGTACATTTGGTAATTTTCTTGTGAAAAATAACCAAAAAATCTTCCAAGAGCAGTTGCTCCTGCATCGTCTCCCCCTACATCAAACACTATTTTCTTTGATTTATCGGCAAACACCTTAATTAAATGAGGTGGAAGCGACGGAATATCCACATTGGTATTTGCATAGGTTGGGGATATTACTTCAATGCCCATATCGTTTAGCATTTTTTCGTTATCTTTTGTTCTGTAATACGCATTTACAATGTCAAGGTCAACAATTATAACATCATTTCCCTCTTCTTTTAACTTTATTGCATAGTTGACTGCTACTTCAGTTTTACCGCTTCCGTAGTGGCCAACAAAAATCGTTATTCTTTCTTTCATTTAAATCAACCTTTATCTTTTTTATAACTTAAAGACTGAGAAAGCATTTCCTCCGCACTCTTTAGTGTATTCTGGGTTATTTTTACTCCGCCTATAATTCGCGCTATTTCGTTAGTCTTTTCTTCGTCATTCATTTTGATAACTTTAGTTTTAGTAGAATTATCATACACATTTTTTTCTATTAAAAAATGTGTGTCTGCCATTGACGCAATCTGCGCAAGGTGGGTAACACATAAAACCTGCCTATTTTTTGAAACATAGTAAAGTTTTTCTGCTATTTTCTGCGCTGCTCTTCCACTTACACCTGTATCAATTTCGTCATAAATCATAGTTGGAATATCATTAGTATCAAGAAGCGCACAATTTATTCCAAGCATTATTCTTGAAAGTTCGCCGCCTGATGCTATTTTTGTAAGTTTACCAGGCTCAATTCCTGCATTTGCACTTATTAAAAATTCGACTTTGTCAGTACCGTCTTTTAAGAATTTTTCTTCTTTTACAATATCAACTTTAAATATGCAGTTTTTCATATTAAGTTCGTTAAGATGCGCCATAACTTCTTTTTCAAGTTTTTTACCCGCAATTCTTCTTTTTTCGCCAAGTGCATTGCTTAAATTTGTAAGTTCTTCTTTTTTTAATGATAGTTCCTTTGTAAGAGTATCAATATATTCATCAGTTGACGATATAGTTTTAACTTCTTCTTTAATTTTTAAATAGTAAGACATAATATCATTATAATCTTTGCCGAAACGCCTTCTTAAATCATTTATCTCGTCTATTCTTTTTTCAGTTTCGTAAACATCATTTTCATTAAAAGAAAAGGAAGAAAGATAGTTTCTAAGAGAGTCTCCCACATCTGACAGATTATAGTATATTTCGTTTATTCTGTTATACATTTCTTCTATTTCGCCATCAAATGATGAAACTTCTGCGATCTGTTTTAATGATGATGATAAAAGTTCTTCTATCGATTCTTTACCATTACCTTTTTTTATCATATTATAGGCATAATAAAGATTATCGGATATCTTTTTACTGTTTGCCATCATCTTTCTTCTATCTAAAAGTTCTTCATACTCGCCCTCTTTTAGATTAACATTTTCTATCGTTTCAATTTCGTATGTAAGAAGACTTAGTTTTCTTTCTTTTTCGTATGAATCAATTGTCATCTTTTCTATTTTTTCTTTAATTTCTTTTGCTTTGTTAAACACTTCTTTGTATTCAGCCAAAAGGGTATCACACCCTGCAAATTTATCAAGAAGTATAATATGTTTATCAGAATTTGTTAAATCCTGATTATCGTTTTGCCCATGGATATTTATAAGTTCTTTACCTATTTCCTTAAGAATGGAAATGGTGGAAAGTTTACCATTAATGCGTATATTATTCTTACCGTCAACGCTTATTTCTCTTGAAATTAAAAGTTCGCCGTCTTCTATGTCTATTCCGTATTCTAAAAGCAAATCGGAAATATTTTTACAAACATCAAACAAAGCTTCAACTTTTGCACTGCTTTCCCCTGTTCTTACAATGTCTTTAGAAGCTCTGTTTCCAAGTATTAAATTTAAAGAATCAATTATAATAGATTTACCTGCGCCTGTTTCTCCTGTGAGAACATTAAGCCCTAAGTCAAAATCTATCATTGCCTGTTCAATAACTGCAATGTTATTTATGGACAAACTCTTAAGCATTATTTATTCCTCTTATTTATTATTTATCTTGTAAACAAGTTTTCTTGCGTGTTCTTCGGTTTTGGTAACAATCATTATGGTATCGTCTCCTGCGATAGTTCCCATTACTCCGTCCTGATGCAGATTATCAATAGCAAAGGCAACACCCTGAGCCATACCCTGAATAGTTCTTATAATAACAATATTGTTCGCATAATCAACACTTGAAACTGCTTCGTTAATAATAGTAAACAGTTTCATAGTGCTTTCTGACGAGTTTTTAGAAATTTCAGATGCTACTCTGCTGTACTTATTACCCTTTTTATCCGAATGCACTTTTATAAGTTTAAGTTCTTTAATATCTCTTGAAACTGTTGCCTGAGTTACCTTAAACCCTGCATTCTTTAATTTAAGAGTAAGTTCCTCCTGAGTGGAAATTTCTTCTTTTTCTATAAAGTCAAGAATTGCCATCTGCCTTTTCTGCTTCATTATTTAACACCCCTTTGAGACAATTTGTTATTTAGTATGGAATAAAAACTCTTGTTATTTATTCTTATAAGTTTAGTTTTATAATCTGATTTTTTAATAAAGATGCTTCCCTTTATTTCTATTGATTCCTGCCCGTCAGGAGATACAAAAACTTTCTTATTGTATTTTTCATTAACAGTTATTTCAAGTTCCCTGTCTGATGAAAATAATATAGATTTATTTTTTAAAGAATGAGGACAGATTGGGGTTGCAATTATTACATCAACACCAGGCTCAACTATCGGGCCTCCCGCAGACAGAGAATATGCAGTAGAGCCTGTGGAAGTTGCAATAATAAGCCCGTCGGCAGTATAGTTTTCTACATTTTCACTGCCTATCATTAAATTGATGTCTATCATTCTCGGATATGACCCTCTTGAAATAATAACATCGTTTAAACAGTTATAGTTTAGTTTATTGCCTGATATATCTGTAATGGCACAATTTATCATCATTCTTTCATCAATGGTATAATCTCCCAAAAGAAGTTTATTTAAGGTTGAAAGTTCATCCTTTTCCATTTCAGATAAAAAGCCTAAATTACCAAGATTTATTCCCATTACAGGCTTGTTGTATATTGCACAGTTTCTTGCTGCTTTAATGAGTGTTCCGTCGCCGCCAAGGGCAAGAATTATATCGCTTATCTTATATAACTCTTCGTTGGAACAGAATATAACAGGAATATTCTCAATAAATTTTTCGTATTTTTTATGAATAAAAACTTTTATATTTTTATCCGAAAGAATTTCGTATATTTTTTTTATAATATCAAGATTGATTTCTTCTGCGTTTTTAAGGACTATCCCTATATTTTTAATATCCATATTACAACTCCGAATGAGAAGCAGAAACAACATTTTCTATTATTTCGTTACCTACTTCAAAATCACTTTCTTTCTTTATATGCATAAGATATTCAATATTTCCCTCAGGCCCTTTTATAGGCGAATAATCAAGGTCTACTATTTTAAAGCCCATTTCTCTTGCAAATGAGAAAACTGTATATATAACTTCTTTATGAACATTTATATCTCTTACAACACCCTTTTTACCAACCTTTTCTCTTCCTGCTTCAAACTGAGGCTTTATAAGGGCAACACAGTCTCCTTTATCTATAAGTAATTCGCGTACCTTAGGGAGAACAAGTTTTAAAGATATAAACGAAACATCTATTGAGATAAAATCAACAGGCTCGGTAATAAGCGAATTATCAAGGTGGCGTATATTAGTTCTTTCCAAATTACAAACCCTGTCATCACATCTTAATTTCCATGCAAGTTGACCATACCCTACATCAACAGAGAACACCTTTTTTGCACCGTTCTGGAGCATACAGTCGGTAAACCCTCCTGTTGATGCACCGATATCCATACAAACCTTACCCTCTAAGTTTAAATCAAACTTATCCATTGATTTTTCAAGTTTCAAACCCCCGCGGCTTACATATTTTAAACCCTGGCGGACTATGATATTTGCATCGGTTGGTACATTTGTTCCAGGTTTGTCAATTTTTTGCTCGTCAATATATACCACACCTGCCATAACAAGGCTTTTTGCCTTTTCTCTGCTTTCGGCAAGACCTTTTTCAAAAAGCAACAAATCTATTCTTTGTTTTTGTTCACTCAAAAACCAAACACCTCTTTAATTTCACTGTAAATACTTTCAGAGTCTAACTTCAAATGTTTTAAAAGTTCATTATAACTGCCATGTTCAACAAACTGGTCTTTTATGGCTTTACTTAGGAACTTATATTCTACATCGTTAAGCAGGGCATTTATTCTGTCTCCAAGACCACCGTTTTGAATTCCCTCTTCTATAACAACTAATTTTTTAGTTTTAAGAACTGAAGTTTTTATAAGTTCAGTATCTATCGGTTTTACAAATCTTATATTTATAACATCTGCCTTAACACCAAAGTCCAAAAGCAATTTAGAAACTTTTAAAGCAACACCAACCATTCTGCCCTCTGCAACAATGGTGATATCATCTCCGCTCTTTAAAAGTGATGCTTTTTTATATTCGATAGAAGGAGGACTCTCAAGTTTAAAAGTTTCTCCCCCTCTCGGATACCTTATTGCAACAGGACCGTTATGTTTATTTACTGCATATTGAAGCATAAGTCTTAACTCGCAAAAATCGGCAGGAGATAAAACAGTCATATTAGGAATTAAGTTAAGATAAGACATATCAAAAAGGCCCTGATGAGTTTCTCCGTCTTCCCCTACTATTCCTGCACGGTCAATACAAAATACAACATGAAGGTTCATTGCACATACATCTGTAATAATCTGGTCAAACCCTCTTTGAAGAAATGATGAATACACTGCAAATACAGGAGTTAAACCTGACTGAGCCATTCCTGCACACATAGAAACTGCATGTTCTTCACATATTCCCACATCAAAAAATCTTTTAGGAAATTTCTTGGAGTATTCTATAAGCCCTGTTCCTGATGGCATTGCCGCAGTTAAGGCAACTATATTTTCATTAGTTTTAGAAAGTTTAATAAGTTCTTCTCCAAAAACCGAAGAAAAGTCTGCCTGTTTTACTTTTGTTTCCCCTGTTGTGATATTAAAGGAAGAAACTCCGTGGAATTTTTCAGGATTTTCTTCAGCAGGCTTGTACCCTTTTCCTTTTTGTGTAACCGTATGAATAACAACCGGCTTATTTATATTTTTACATACTTTAAATACTTCTATTAATTCTTCAATATTATGACCGTCATACGGGCCATAGTATTTTATTCCAAGATTTTCAAAAAATTCGCCATTGGAAACTGCTTTTCGTAATATTCCTTTGGCACCTGATACTATACTTTTAAAAATCGGGGTTTTATTAATTATTTCTCCCCATTTTTCCTTTGCGTCTATATAAGAACTGTTTATTCTTAATTTAGAAAGGTATTTTGAAATACTGCTTTGATTTTTGGATATAGACATTTCATTATCGTTTAGGATAATTATAACATTATCGTTATCCATATCCTGACCTATATCGTTCATCGCTTCATATACCATTCCGCCGCCAAATGCACCGTCTCCTATAAAGGCAATTACCTTACAGTTTTCGCCTTTGATTTCTGCGGCTCTTGTCATTCCAAGTGCAACAGATAACGAGTTTGAACTGTGGCCTGTATTAAAAAAGTCATACTCACTTTCTGCTACCTTAGGGAAACCTGAAATGCCTTTATATTTTCTTAAATTAAAAAACTCGTCTTTTCTGCCTGTTATAATTTTATGAACATAACTCTGATGCCCTACATCAAAAACTACTTTATCATAAGGAAAATCAAACACCTTATGCATTGCCAAAGTAAGTTCTACAACTCCTAAGTTTGATGCAAGATGGCCACCAGTTTCTGACACGGTTTTTATAAGATGATCTCTTATCTCACCAGACAGAGTTTTTAATTCTTCGATATTTAGTTTTTTAATATCATTGGATGAATGAATACCATCTAACAACATTTTTATCTCCTTTATTTATACAGGGAAAAATCCACCTACAAGACATCCTAAAATTGCGCCTATAATAACTTCAAACGGAGTATGACCTAAAAGTTCTTTTAAGTTTTTATCCATTTTAATATGTTCTTTTTCTTCCCATTCTTCTATAATAATATTTATTATTCTTGCGTGTTTACCCGCTTCCTGTCTTACATTTGCAGCGTCATACATTACTATAAGTGCAAAGGCTAATGTTATTGCAAACAATATACTTTCCACGCCCTCAATTCTTCCTACCATAATACAAAGGGTACATACCATTGACGAGTGAGAACTTGGCATTCCCCCTGAACCGAACATTCTTGAAATGTCAAACTTTCTGCTGGTAACAAGCACAAGAATTGTTTTTATAAACTGAGCAACAAACCAACTTAATAGGGTGGCAACAATTACTTTATTCATAAAAAAACTGTTTAAAAAATTCATCAGACACCTCTATTTATTTCTTACAATAAGATAGTTTATAAGGTCTTTTAAAAAATGGTTTTTACCTTCAAATCTATCTAAAATTTTATCGGCACGGGCAGTAAGATTTTTAATAATATCTTCACATTCTTCTATGCTCTTATAAGTAAGATATGTAGTTTTATTATTCTTTTCATCACTGCCGATAGGTTTTCCTAAATCTTTGGCATCCCCTGTTTTATCCAAAATGTCATCCTTTATCTGAAATGCCATTCCTATAAGGCTTCCGAACTCTGCCATAAGTTCTATAGTTTTATCATCTTCCCCTGCAAGTATTGCGCCTAATGCACAGGATGCTTTTAAAAGCGCACCAGTTTTTAGGGAATGAAGTGTATTAAGCAGGTCTTCAGATATTTTTTTATTTTCATTTTCTATATCTATAACCTGACCGCCAATCATCCCGTCTTTACCTGCACAGTTTAGGATATACCTTGCGCCTTTTAAAGTATCAGGCAAAGTGCAGGAAAGCATTTTTTCGTACGAATAATTAAGAAGCGCATCCCCTGCAAGTATTGCCATTGCTTCGGAATACTTCTTATGACAGGTTGGTTTCCCTCTTCTTAAATCATCATTATCCATAGCAGGAAGGTCATCATGAATGAGCGAATAGGTATGAATATACTCTATACCTGCCATAAAGGGCAAAATACTTTCATAATCACTTTTAAAAAGTTCATACACACTCATCATAAGAACAGGTCTTATTCTTTTCCCCCCTGCATTTACGCTGTATCTCATAGCAGAGAGTAGAGTTTTATAAGGAAGGTTATCTTCCTTTATATCTTCTTTAATATAATTTTCTATTATATTTTTTCTTTTCTCATACTCAATATTAAAAGTATTCATATATACACTTTCCTACTCTATATTAAAGTCTTTTAAGGATGAGCCGGTAACAATTTTTATCTTACCTTCTGCTTCATCCAATGTTTTTGAAAGAGTATTGGCAATTAAAACTCCTTCTTCAAACATTTTGATAGACTCTTCTAAAGGAGCGTCTCCCTTTTCAAGTTTTGAAACTATATTTTCTAATTGTTTAAGATTTTCTTCAAAGGTTGCCATCAATATTCCTCCCTGGATATTACCTTACATCTTGCTTTACCGTCTGCAAATTTAAGGTTTATAATATCTTCACTGATAATATTTTTTACACTGTCTAAAACTTTGCCATTATCGTCTTCGACAAATGTATATCCCCTTTTTAAAACTTTAAGGGGACTTAATCCGTCTAAAAGTGCAACATTCTTAATATATCTTTCTTTAAACTTTGAAATCGCATCAGAATATGTTAATAAAAGTTTATCCGAAAAGTTTGAAACATCCTGCTGATATTTTTCTAAAATTCTTTCAGGGTGTTTTAAAACATTGGAATTTTTATACATATTTATTTTATCATTTAAAAACTCTATCTTTTTTAGCAAGGATAAATACATTCTTTTTTCAGATGAGTTAATAAATTCCATTACTTCATATACAGATGGAACTGAGAGTTCTGCTGCTGCAGACGGTGTAGGTGCTCTTAAGTCTGCCACAAAATCTGATATTGTATAATCAGTTTCATGCCCTACTGCAGAAATTAAAGGAACAGTTGATTTAAATATTTCTCTTGCAACTTCTTCTTCGTTAAAACACCATAAGTCTTCAACCGAGCCGCCACCCCTGCCGATAATAATAACGTCAACTTTATTTTCGTTAAAATACTTTATCCCGCTTATAATGGATAAATGTGCATCTTCCCCCTGAACTTGCGCAGGATATATTATTATATCGACATTTTTCCAACGCCTTTTTAAAACGTTTATTATATCTCTTATCGCTGCACCTGTCGGCGAGGTTACAACCCCTATGGTTTTAGGAAAACGAGGAATCTGTTTTTTATACCTTTCATCAAAAAGGCCTTCTTTTGAAAATTTTTCTTTCAACTTTTCAAATTTTATATGAAGTGCTCCGATTCCGTCAGGCTGCATTTCGTTAACATATAACTGATAAACACCGTCTCTCTCATAAGAAGAAAGACGGGCATTAAGAATAACCTTCATACCGTTTTCCGGCTCAAATTGAAGGTTATATGCATTAAATTTAAACATCACTGCTTTTATAACGCTTTTTTCATCTTTTAGACTAAAATAGCAGTGCCCTGATGAATGCTTTTTAAAATTTGAAATTTCCCCTTTGACATAAAGGCTTGTGAACACAGGGTTTAAATCAAAATACTCTTTAATAAGAGAATTAAGCTCGGTAACCGAAATAATCATAGTTTATTTTTCTTCCTTATTTTTATTAACAAGATTGCCAAGCACTCCGTTAACAAATCTGGCAGTATTTTCTTCATCGTAGAGTTTAACTATTTCTATGGCTTCGTTTACAGAAACTTTATCAGGAATATCGTCTCTAAAAAGAATTTCATAAATACTTACTCTAAGAGCAGCAAGTGCCACTTTTGATATTCTTGAAATTTCAAAATCTTTAGAATACATAGAAATTGTATCGTCTATAACACCTATATTTTTATTGATACCGAATATTATATCACGAACAAACTCTAAATCTTTATCTGAAAATTTACCATTTTCTTTTTCGTAATCTTCCTTAAAGGACTCAAGATAATTCCCCAATGCTTCTTCAGGCGTATCAAAACTAAGAGACCTGCCAAATGTTATAAGAAAAGCATATTTTCTTAAATCCTGTCTTTTCATAGCGTACCTCCGATATATACTTTTGTAAATCTTATTCAGCAATAACCCCTTCGATAAACACATCAATATCAAGAACGTGCATACCTGCAATGCTTTCCACAGCATCTTTTATTTTTTCCTGAATAACTTTGGAAACCGAAATAAGATTTGTACCGTATTTTAAAACAACAAATACTTCAATATTAAGTTCATTATTTTCTTTAAACTCTACTTTAATGCCTTTATCTTTACCTGTTGCTTTATCGGAAATCATATCAAGAAAACTTTTGGAATTAGAACTTTCTCCAACAACGGAGTGAACTTCCTCAATTTCAGAAAGGGCATTTTTTGCAATAGATGCAATAACATTTTCGGAAACTGTAATATCACCTGTTTCTACTGTTGTGTTAATGTTTTCTTCTTCGTATTTTTTCATTGTTGTTGCCTCCTTAATTTTTCATAATTGAATTATATTATATTTTATCATTTTTTATAATATATTTCAATATATTTTGTAAACTTTATGCATTATTTTTCCCTGAAAATGCAACTTTTTTCATTAAGTTGAAAATTATTTTAAAAAAGGCAGTTTCACACTGTGCGAAACTGCCTTTTAAAATTAGTATAATGGATATTTATCAGTTAATTTTTTAACCTCTTCTTTGATTTCTTCTTTCTTATTTTCAAAATCTTCGCCTAAAGCCATTCCAATAAGTTTTGCTATAACTTTCATATCTTCTTCTAAAAATCCACGGGAAGTAGTCGCAGGTGTACCAATTCTTATTCCACTTGTAACAAACGGACTTTCAGGGTCATTAGGAATTGCATTTTTATTAACTGTAATATTAACTTCGTCAAGTCTTTTTTCTGCTTCTTTACCTGTAATCTTAAAGTTTCTTAAATCAACAAGCATAAGATGGTTGTCTGTACCTCCGGATACTAAGTCAAACCCTTCTTTACAAAGACCTTCTGCAAGGGCTTTGGCATTTTTAACAACCTGTGTCTGATAAGCCTTAAACTCATCTGACAGCGCTTCTTTAAAGCATACTGCCTTACCTGCTATAACATGCATTAAAGGACCACCCTGAAGACCAGGGAAAACTGCTTTATCAATAGCCTTGGCATACTCTTCTTTACACATAATCATACCACCTCTTGGACCACGCAATGTCTTATGAGTGGTAGTGGTAACAAAATCTGCATAAGGAACAGGGTTTGGATGAAGCCCTGCAACAACAAGACCTGCGATATGGGCAATATCAACCATAAGATATGCACCCACTTCTTTGGCTATCTGAGAGAATTTTTCAAAGTCAATAATTCTTGGATATGCACTTGCTCCGCAAACTATCATTTTTGGCTTATGCTCTAAGGCAAGTCTTCTGACTTCTTCATAATCTATTCTGTGAGTATCGTCATCTATACCGTATGGAATAACATTATAGTATTTACCACTGATATTTACAGGGCTACCGTGAGACAGATGCCCTCCGTGAGCAAGATTCATACCTAAAATAGTATCGCCAGGATTTAACATAGCAAAATAAACTGCAGTATTCGCTGCTGCTCCACAGTGAGGCTGAACATTAGCATGGTCGCAACCAAAAAGCATTTTTGCTCTTTCTCTTGCAAGGTCTTCTGCTATGTCAACACATTCACAACCACCATAGTATCTTTTACCAGGATAACCTTCTGCATACTTATTGGTAAGTGGTGTGCCAACTGCTTCCAAAACTGCTTCGGATACAAAGTTTTCCGATGCGATAAGTTCTATATTTCCTCTTTGTCTTGCAACTTCTTTGGAAATCGCCAAGGCAAGTTCAGGGTCAACTTTTGAAATTTTTTCTGTAAACATCTTGAATTTCTCCTTTAAATCATAATAATTTATTATATTATATACTATATTGTAGGTTATTGCAATGGTTTTTTACCTTTATTGACAAAAAATAAGGATATTTGTATAATATTAATGAGAGTTTTATTCTTAAGGAGTATAAAAATGACTAAAAAAGAAAGATATAAAAAGATAAAAGAAATATTTGATATAGAATATTATGACGCAGTATGTTCGCTGAATTTCAAAAAGCCTCACGAACTCTTAATTTCAACCATTCTTGCTGCACAATGCACAGATAAGAGAGTTAATCAGGTAACCGTTTCTTTATATAAGAAATATCCTGATATCTATGCTTTTGCAAATGCCGATTATGATGAACTTTGTATGGACATAAAATCCACAGGTTTTTATCATTCAAAGGCAAAAAACATAATTCTTGCCGCTAAAAAAATAACAGAGGAATTTGGCGGAGAAGTACCAAATGATTTTGATAAATTAACATCACTCAACGGAGTAGGAAGAAAGACTGCAGGAGTTGTTATGGGGGACGCATTTGGTAACCCTCATCTTGTTATTGATACTCATGCAAAACGTCTGGCAAAAAGAATGGGGTTTACAAAATTTGACGACCCGTACAAAGTTGAAATGGACCTTGCAAAGATTGTTCCCAAAGATGACAGGGCTACCTTTTGCCACCAGTTGGTTTTTCACGGAAGGGCTGTTTGCAACGCAAGAAAACCTAAATGCGATATATGTAAGATAAAAGATATATGTTTAAAAAAGATATAACAAAAGGCTTTATTTAAAGAGTTAAACTTTTTAAATAAAGCCTTTTCTTGAAGGGATAGGTAAAAATGTTTGGAATGGACAAACTTAGCCAAAGCATTGCTTTGGGTTACCCGACGCTGTATGAGATACAGCGAGTGTGTAACCATTAAGGTATTATACAAACTCGTTTTGGAATTACAAATTTCTGATATTATGTCGTTAAAAGCCTTGAGAATATAAAAATATTCCCAAGGCTTTTGCCTAATTCTATCTAAAAATTTGTTAATTCTAAAATTCTATGAACCTTATAAACCTTTAAAAATAAGATTTTTCAAGGCGAAAGATTTCGATAATACGAGGTATATCGAAATTGACAACGAAGAAAAAGCCAGTTTTAAAGGTTTTAAGGCGTGTTTGCATAATACTTTAATGGTTATGTTTGTTCATAGCAAAAAGTTTTAAATTTCAAAGATTTTTATTTTTAAAAATCTTTACCTTGTTACTGTTATTCTTGTATATTGCGAACATCTCAATAATTTACATTATTAACTTTTTGCGATCCAGACTTTTTTAACATCCCTTCCCTAAAAAAAATAGTTTGGAAAATGTTTTCCAAACTATCAAAAATCATATAACAAAATATACTGCAATTATTTAAACTTTCTTTTTCTTGCAGCTTCGGATTTTTTCTTTCTTTTTACACTTGGTTTAACGTAGTGTTCTCTTTTTTTGATTTCAGTTAACACTCCTGCTCTCGCACACTGTCTTTTAAATCTACGAAGAGCGTTATCTAAAGATTCGTTTTCTTTAATTCTGATTTCTGACATTTGTTTCCCTCCCTCCGCTAAAGCAAATGCTTTGGGTGCTTAAAAATTATTTAAGCGATACATAATACTTCTTCCGAACATAATATGCTATTACATTATACATAGTTTTTGGTATTTTGTCAACAAATTTTGTAAAAAATATTATTTTTATATGCATCTTCCACATTATTTTAACAATGTCGAAACATTTTTGTATTCCCCTCTTTAGTTTTGACATTTTTTTCCATATGTAAGTTGTATAATATATTTTACTTACATAAACTACAAAGTATTAAAGAGGAGATTTAAAATGGAATTACTTAAGAAAAACTCAACCGTGATTAAAAAAACTAAATTCAGTTTCTCTTTTATAATATCAAAATATAAGGAAACAGCATTGATTTGTCTGATATCTTTTTTTATTGGAAGAATAAATTTAACACCAGGCATATCCCCTTTTGCACTTCCCTTTTTACTTGCATCAGGTAAAAATCCTGTGGTAAGTTTATCTGCTCTGTTGGGCTTATGGAGTATGGGAAGCAGTAATTTTACAAGATATCTTCTTGCTGTTTTATTCGGCCTTACCCTATCAACTCTTATTAAATGGATTTTTCCAAAGATTGATGAAAATAAGGTAAACCCCAGCATTTGCCTTATTTCATACTTTATCTTCGGCTTATGCTTTACCCTTTTTAAAGATTATTTTATATATGATATTTTAGTTGTTATATTTGAGGCAGTATCATCCTTTGCACTATACTATGTCTTTAAAAAAGGCACTGACTCAATTATTAAGATTTTTGACAAAAAATATTTTACATTAGATGAAATAATAACCTTTCTTTTTGTTATTGCATTATTTATTGCAGGAATGGACGAAATTACACTTTCAGAACATATAAAGTTAAAAAACATTGCTGCAACATATATCGTATTTCTCGGCGCTGCATCAGGGAATTTAGGGCTTGGCGCACAGATAAGCACATTTGCAGGAATAGGTGCAGGATGCGGAAGCGATATGGCAGGAATTTACATAGCATCTTACTCAATTAACGGTCTTTTATCTTCTGTGTTTTACAAGTATGGAAAAATTATTACCGTTATGGGATTTACCTTAGGAAATGTTATTTTGAATTTAATAACTGTTACTGAAAATTATATGGTAATTTCCTATCTTGAAATTGCAATAGCAGCACTTATTTACATAATTTTTCCTGACATTTTATTTAAAAAACTGTTTATGACAGATGAAAAAAACACATTTGAGAACAGTTCGGCAATGACTATAAAAAATGTTGCAACGGTTAAACTGGACAGGCTCAGCATTGCATTTAAAAAACTTGCAGACACCATAACCGAAACCCTTTCCAAAAAGGAAAAAGTAACAGTTGATTACAGAAACGAAATATGCGAAGAATTAGCAGAAAGAGTATGTAAAAACTGTGCTTTAAGATTTTACTGCTGGCAGAAAGATTACAATAAAACTATTGACTCATTATTTGTTGCCATTAAAAAAATAAATACAAAAGGTAAAATAAAAAAAGAAGATTTACCTGAAGCGTTTAAAAACAAGTGCGTTAAATTAAATGATATATTACTTCACATAACTTCTCTTTACGAAATTTACAGATTAAATTCGGTATGGCAAAATAAAATGAACGAAAACACCAGAATTTACAAAGAACAGTTTACAGAACTTTCAGATATTGTTTCTAACTTAAAAAAAGAGATAGAAAAAAACCCATATTTTGATAAAAAACTATCCCTTGATATATCATCGGCACTTGAAAATGACGGAATTAATATAAAGAGCATAAATGTATTAAAAGACTCAAATGAAAACACCCAGATTGAACTTACTCTCTTTCCCTGCCAGAAAAAAGACAAGTGCTATAAATTTATAGAAAAAAGGCTTACTGAAATACTTGAAATTCCATTTATTAAAGTATCGGGAAAATGCTCTTTTAAAGAATGTATACTACGCTTTAAAGAGGGGGAAAATTTCTTTTTAAATTCAAGTGTTAAGCAGAACACCAAAACAAGTTCTGAAAAAAACGGAGATAATTACTCTATAAAAACTCTTGATAATTCCACAAGATATATTATCTTATGCGATGGAAGCGGAAGCGGGAAGGTTGCATCTTTTTATTCAAAAAATACCATTAAACTTATGGAGGAATTTTTAAAGACAGGCTTTTCCAAAACAACCTCTGTTAAACTTATAAATTCTTCCCTTATGTGCAGCGGAGAAAGTGATTATTTTTCTACTATTGATTTAAGCATACTCGATTTAAAGAACGGAGAACTTGAAATATTAAAAAGAGGCGCTTGTCCTACATATATAAAGAAGGCTGACGGAGAATTTATAGTTATTAAAAACAACTCATTCCCTGCCGGAATTGTTGAAAACAAAGATGATATAATAAATAAAATAAAACTTTCTAAAGATGATATGATAATTATGCTAAGCGACGGAATTTACGATTCAATAGATAAGGAAGACTGGATAGTAGATGCCTTAAAGGCTATTAAATCAGACGACCCTGATATTATCTCGGATACTTTATTAAAAATTGCAAGAACAACAAAAAACAAAGACAAAGATGATATGACAGTTATAGTAAGCAAAGTGTCAAATTTGTAAATTTATGTATATTTTCTTTTTTTATGGGAATTAATTTATTAGAAGATATTTTTTAGAAAGGATGTTTAAATGAATACTAACAACGATATTATTATGATAAATAATACCGATTCTGAATATATAGATAAGGTTATTCTCATTTTAAACGGTAATAAAAAAAGAATAGTTCCAGAGGAACTACTCTTAAAACAAGCAGAAAAAATTATATACGAATATGAAAATAAAAATGTTAAAAAACGCTCTTATTCACTGCTTAAAATTTCAGGTTTTATATTAGGATGCATAGCCATATCCATTATTACTTGCTTTGTAGGTATGCACTTATTTTCCTAAGGTTATTATCTTCTATAAAATTATCGACATTGTATATAAAAAGAACGTCTTTTATATTATTTTCACGAAGATATGAAGGAATATTAAGATTATAATATCTTAAATCGAATACAACGATTTCGCTATAATGATTTGCTAAAAACGGTATTATACTGTGGGAATACGAATCTTTAATTATTGCTATTTTTTCACCGTTTTCTTTACTAAGTTTTTCTCCACCCCTATAATTTGTTCTTATAGTTGTAATACCGTGGTTGCCATCAAGATAATAGGTATATTTATCTTTGATGGCAATATTTTTTTCTGAATATAATGAGTCTGACTCATTAGTCATATCATAATTCACTTTATAGCTTATATCAAATTTTGGTTCGTATTTAATAATTTCGTCTCCTTTTACATTAACGGTTGCTTTAGACCATGTTGTTCCAAAAAACGAAGAAGACATTACTTTTATATCAAAATTATCTTTACCAACAGGCTCTTTTCCAAGAGATTTAATAATATCCGAGTACACTAAATAACTCCCATGTGCAGTCTGATGATGGTCAGTTCTAAAGTAAAGATAGTCATCTTTATTTTCATTAAGAGTATTTAGATGATTTATAAAATTAACATTTTCAAGGTTTAATAAAACCTCATCCATTACATCTATCTGATAGTCATTATAGGCATATTTTGGAAGTTTATCCTTTAAAATTTCATATGCAGTTGGAATAAGAGAAAAACTTACATTAAAATTTTTATCTTTTGCAAGTTGGTTTATAGCATCTATATTACCTAATAAAATCTGTGAGTAGTCTTTATTATCATAAGTTTTTATAAGATAACCGTCATCACAAAAATATACACCGTTATTATCTTTTTTTCCTATAAGTTTTTCACTGTTACTCTTTAGAGATACAAACTTATCTCTGAATGCTGTTTTATCTGTTATATACCCCTCATAATCTGATGTATATGTTCCTTTAAAAAGGTTTTCAAAGGAAAACTCAGGGCTTTTTTTTGCGTACCTGTTTTCATTTTCCAAAAATTCTTTTGCAGGAACTAAAAAGTTGTAAATACTAAAAGACAAGTAAAAACAGGCAAATATAATTACAAATATTTTTTTCATACTATCTCCTAAAATCTGAAATATAAAAACGGATTATATGTTGAATCTACTATATATGCAGTTGAAAGTATAAAACCTAATATACATAAAACTGCAAGAACATATTTATTAAATCTTATTTTTTTCATTGCCGGTGTTGATGAAATAACAAGTATAATCAATAATGGAATATAAGACATAAGTTGATATAACCCTAAGGAATTTATAAAAGGCACTCCTCTTCCAAACATACCTGATAAATATAATATTCCGTCTTTTAAAGATTCAAAAGCAAATAACACCCAGCCTATAATTACAAAAAACAATGTGTAAAAATGGGAAAATACCGAAGGTAGTTTTTCAAGGTATTTCTTTAATACAAATTTTTCTATAACGAGTAAAAGTCCGTAATAAAGTCCCCATGCTATAAAATTATAACTTGCTCCGTGCCATAGGCCTGTTGCGCCCCATACAATAAGAAGGTTTAATATATTTTTAGATATTTTAACCCTGTTACCGCCAAGTGGAATATAAAGATATTCTTTAAACCATGTGCCAAGGGAAATATGCCATCTTTGCCAGAACTCAGTTATTGATTTACTTATATAAGGATAGTTAAAGTTTTTTGGAAAAGTAAACCCGAAAATTTTTCCAAGACCTATTGCCATATCAGAATAGCCTGAAAAGTCAAAATAAATCTGGAATGCATAGGCAATTATACCAAGCCAGTAAAGTAAAACTGACATTTCACTCTCAGGAAGAACTTTTATAGTATCCCATAAAATACCGATATTATTTGCAAGTAAAACTTTCTTGGAAAGTCCGCAGATAAAAAGACTTATACCGTCGTATGTTTTATCAAATGTTTCTTCCCTTTTATTAAGTTCTTTGCTTATTGTGTGATACCTTACAATAGGCCCTGCAATAAGTTGCGGAAACATAGCAACATAGCACCCGAAATCTATTATACTTTTTTGTGCTTTTGCCTTTTTAAAGTAAACATCAATAGAGTATGACATAGTCTGGAAAGTATAAAATGAAATTCCTATCGGCAATGCTAAATTAAGTAGTTTTATATCAAGATTAAAAAGCGAATTAACCGACATAATAAATAAATCGGAATATTTAAAGAACCCTAAAATTAAAAGGTTAACAACAACAGAAAGTATTAGATAAAACTTTTGTTTTCCTTTATCACCCTCATTTTTTTCAATCATAAGACCATTGAAATAATCAAAAAATGTTGAAAACAACATTATAAGAATATATATCGGCTCACCCCATGCATAAAACAAAAGACTTACAACAAAAAGAGCAAGATTTCTCGCTCTTTTTGGCAAAATAAAATATAGAATAAGTGTTAAGGGTAAAAAGTAAAATAAAAATAATACACTTGAGAAAACCATAATATCTCCTATTTGGTAAGTTCAATAAATTTGTTTGCTACATTATCAACTTCAGGCGAAATTATAAGTGCTGCGTAATTACCGTTAGTTTTAATAACGCCTTTTTTTACCATTTCAAACTGGTCAGGTAAATACTGCTCCCATGTTTTATAAACAGTATCTTTTCTTTGATTTAAAACCGAAACTGCTTTATCTAATTCTTTTGAATTTTCGGCTTTTATAACTATAATTTCGTTTGCTTTTACGCTTATCATTGTGCCATAGATTTTAACGTCTTTAAAATCAGCACTGTTTACTCCGTATACATCTTTGTATAACTCTTCGGGAATCTCTTCTAATGTATGCTCATCTTTTGGGATAACCTTTATCATCTCTTTTACAACTTCGCTTAAAGTAATATTTTTTTCTTCTTCCTTTTTATCAGTATTATTTTCAGGTTTTACTGACTCCTGAGGTTTACTTTCGCTTTCTTCTTTATTACTTATGTTATCTTTATTCTCGCTTTCTTCAACCTTTTCATCAGCAACCTGATTTTCATCAGACTGATTAACTACCACATCATTATTTTCTTCGTTACTCACTTTATCAGTTGCACATCCTGCCATAACTGATAAAATCAACATACCAACTACTATTAAAGATAAAAATTTTTTCATAGTTTGTCCACTCCTTTTCATTTATTAGACACCTTAATATATAAAAAGTTCCCTGATTTTAAAAATAGATGCAGAAAAAAGCATTCTGCATCTATTCATTTTAAGTTTTACAACAATTATTACTCACTGCATTCTTTTTTTCTTTTAATATACATTTTTATAAGCATGGTCATAAAAATTATGGTAAACACTAAAATAACCGAAAGAATAATTATTGTGCCTATAATATTTAAAACATTGGATGTTAAAAGTTCAACACTTACATCGGTTATTTTATCAGGAAGAAGCACCCATTCTGCAATTTTATCATCTTTTGAAATAATTGCCGCTTCATCCGTTTTGGTAATAGAACCGTTTTTAGATGTAACAGAAAATCTTAAGTGAGAATCTTTAATAAGTTGACTTAGTTCTTCGCCGCCTACAACCTTTCCTTCCCCGTCAGTAACAGATTTTATTTTGGAAACATCTGTAATATCTATTTTAGGGTTTAAAACATATTTATTGGCAAAAAAGCCTTTGGAAAACTGATAATTTTCAAGTTCTGTAAGTTTGATATTTATGCCGTACTCTTTTATATAATAAGATGTTAATATTTCTTTTAAATTAACATCATTTAATTCTAAAGAAAAACCACGCATACCATTTTCATCAATATCTTTAACTAAATAACCAAGGCTTGTAAATTCATCCTTTACATTTTCAATAGACTGATTATTATACTTAAAGTTACTGTCAGTATAAAATACTTTTGCCTTAATGTCTGCCTTATCATTATCTAAAAATTTAATATTACAGGTAACATTTACACAACCTGACAACATTAACATAACTAAAGTTAAAACTAAGATGAGAACTACCTTTTTTGGTTTCATATGTATTCCTCCGTATACTTGGATAATTCCTTTTTTACATTGGTAATAATTTAAACTTTCCTCTACATTTTATCATATAAAAACCAAAATTTCAATAAAAAACTTAATTTTCTTTTCTTTGGGCTTCCCCCTCTAACTCTTTTATCTTACTTTCAAGTTCTTTTATCCTTATTTCAAGTTTTGATACTGCTATATTCAAAGGATTAGGGATTTGTGGTGTTTCGGAGGATATTTCATTTAAAAATATATGGCTGTTTTTAAAATCGCATATATTTTTATACAGTAACAGTTCAGGCTTAAAATCGGCTACACTTCCAAAACAGGTTTCGCATTTTATATCCTTATCGTGAATTGCAAGAGAAATATTTTTTATTTCCTTATCGCAAAAGAAATTATATGATGGAGAAAAGGAAACATCTTCTTTATTTATTTTTTTGCCGAATGTAAAATTATAGCGTTTAACAGTTATCCATAAATTATTATTCTCAATAAGTAAATTGACTTCGTCAAAAAGGTTTATAAAATCAAGAGGATAATCACTTTCTTCCCCTTCTTCGCTTTCCCCTTTTATAATTTTTAAATAACATTTATTTTCTTTCATATATACAAGATAATAATTGTCATTAAAATCATTTATAACGCTTAAAAGTTCTCCGTCGTCAAGTTTTTTATACCCATCAAAATTTTTCTTGGACCATCTGAATATTTTAATACCAAATTCGTTATCTTTATTATAAAAAAACACTCTGTTAAAATCAGAATCTACAAAAGAAAAATATTTCTTACCCAATATATAGTCTACTGCCATAGGAGGTTCGTTTTCGTTATCTATTATCTGGTAGGAAAGAATATTTTTACCGTTATATTCTATTATATAACTTAACCCTAACCAGTTCCCCTGAAGTTTTAAGTGGAAATATTTATCATAATATACTTTACTCTTGTTTTTTAAAAGAATGGTTTTGGTATATCCATTATCCTCTTCTCTTATAAAAACTATACTTCCCTCGTTATTCTGGCATACTATTGAAACTTTGCCAAAGCCCATATCCTCTACTGCAAAGTCTTTTACTGCATCTTCATATATAACCGAATATTTATTATCAGATTTTAATAAATTCTTAACACATAGCCCTTTATGTAAAAAGAAATATAATGTTCTTTTATCATATGTTTTAACTATAAAATCATACATAATATCACCCTTAATATAAATATATGAAAAGATGAGGGAAAATTCCCTCATCTTTTATAATTGGTTATATAATTTTTTTATAGTTTCATTATCCGTTTCTTCAAAATCTTTCATTAAAAACGGTATTTTAAGTTGCTCATATTTTGAAACACAAAGTTTTCTAAAAGGCAGAAGTTCAATTTTTTTAACATTTTTATTTTTCTTAAGTTCCTTTAAAAATGAAATGTTTTCATTGTTATCGTTAACACCTTTTATTATAACCTGCCTTATCCATACATCTTTATTTATTTTAACAAGATAATTAAAAAAGTCATACGGTTTATTTATATCAGAGCCGGTAAATTCCATATATTTTTTATCAGTCGGCATTTTCATATCGAGTAAAACAAGGTCAGTATATTCCATTAAAGTTTTAACATCATCATTTAATATACTTCCGTTAGTATCAAGCGCTATGTGATACCCCTCGTCTTTTAAAGTGCGAAAAACATCTATAAGTTTTCCTGCCTGTAATAGAGGCTCTCCGCCTGAAAATGTTACCCCGCCTTTATCAAAAATATAATTTTTAACCCTGTTAACCTTTGATAAAATATCTTTGGCAGAATATAAATTTTCTTCTTTTACATCCAATGTTTCAGGGTTATGGCAGTATTTACATCTTAAATTGCAGCCCTGAAGAAAAACAACAAATCTTACTCCCGGCCCATCAACTGCCCCCATTGACTGAAATGAATTAACACTTATCATAATTAAATGCTTCCATGGAATGTTCTTTTAATTACTTCCTGCTGCTGCTCTTTATTAAGTTTGTGGAAGTTTACTGCATAGCCTGAAACCCTTATTGTAAGATTAGGGTATTTTTCAGGGTTGTTATAACAGTCAATAAGAACATCACGGTTTAAAACATTGACATTTATATGATGGGCTTTACTTTTAAAATATCCTCCAAGAATTGTAACAAGATTATCAATTCTTTCTTCTTTTGATTTTCCAAGTGCTTCTGGAACTATTGAGAAAGTATTTGATATACCGTCCTGACAGTAATCGTAACAGATTTTGGAAACAGAATTAAGTGATGCCAATGCTCCGTTTGTTTCCCTGTTATGCATTGGGTTCGCCCCAGGCGCAAAAGGTTCGCCTGATTTTCTTCCGTCAGGTGTTGTTCCTGTTTTTTTACCGTATACAACATTTGATGTTATTGTTAAAACTGAAAGTGTATGTTTTGCATTTCTGTATGTTTTTGTTTTGCAAAGTTCATTATAAAAATCTTTTAATATATCACATGCAATAGAATCGACTCTGTCATCGTCATTTCCGAATTTAGGGAAATCACCCTCAACTATAAAATCACACACAATTCCATCTTCGTTTTTAACAGGTGTAACCTTTGCATATTTTATTGCACTCAATGAATCACATAAAACGGAAAGACCTGCAACTCCAAAGGCCATAAATCTGCCTATCTCGGTATCGTGAAGCGCCATCTGCACCTTTTCATACGCATATTTATCATGCATATAATGGATAACATTCATTGTGTTAACATACAGTCTGCATAGCCATTCTTTATAGAAGTTAAACTTTTTCATTACATCAGAGTAATCTAAAACATCACAAGAAACAGTTTCTCCAACAGGGCCTACCTGATCGCCTGTTTTTTCATTTCTTCCTCCGTTTAAAGACATTAATAAAAGTTTTGCAAGGTTACATCTTGCACCGAAAAACTGCATCTGTTTACCAACCTGCATACCTGATACGCAACATGCAATAGCATAATCATTACCGTAAACAGGCTTCATCACATCGTCATTTTCATACTGAATTGAATCGGTATCTATTGACACTTTGGCAACATATTTTTTGAAATTTTCAGGAAGATTTTCGGACCATAATATAGTTATATTAGGCTCAGGTGCAGTTCCTAAATTATAAAGAGTATGCATAAATCTGAACGCTGTTTTTGTAACGTGAGATTTTTTATCATCACGCATACCACCGATGCTTTCAGTTATCCATACAGGGTCTCCGCCAAATAAATCGTTATATTCAGGTGTTCTTAAATGACGCACAATTCTTAGTTTTAAAACAAACTGGTCGATAAGTTCCTGTGCCCCTTTTTCGTCAAGAATTCCTGCATCCATATCCCTTTTAATATAAATATCCAAAAATGCTGTATTTCTGCCAAGGCTCATCGCCGCACCGTTTTGCTCTTTTATAGCACCAAGGTATGCAAAATAAAGCCATTGAACTGCTTCTTTTGCATCTTTTGCAGGTTTGGAAATATCAAGCCCATATAATTTTGCCATTTCTTTTAACTGATTTAAGAATTCTATCTGTTTAAAAAGTTCTTCAGAAAGTCTTATATTATCTTCCGACATATCGTTCTTTCCAAGAAGAGCCTTGTCCTTCATTTTTTCTTCAATAAGACGGTCTACACCATATAAAGCAACACGACGGTAATCGCCGATAATTCTGCCTCTTCCGTATGCATCAGGAAGACCTGTTAAAATACCTGCTTTTCTGACCTTTCTCATTTCATCAGTGTAAACTCTGAACACACCGTCGTTATGGGTTGTTTTATATTTAAAATTCATTTCAACCTCATCAGACAGTTTATAGCCATATGCTTCACAGGCACTTCTTGCCATTCTTATACCACCGAAAGGATTAACCCCTCTTTTAAGCGGCTCGTCAGTCTGAAGACCTACTACAACTTCATTATCTTTATCAACATACCCTGCATCATAACTTACAAGAGATGTAACGGTAGACACATCAACATCAAGAACGCCTCCATTGTCATGCTCTTTTTTAAACAGTTCTTTAGTTTTTTCTAAAATTGCAGTCGTTTTATCAGTTTTGGATGCTAAAAAACTGTCATCTCCTGTATATTCAGTATAGTTATTATCAATAAAATCGGCAACATCGATTTCATTTTTCCATTTTTCGCCTTTAAAATTATTCCAGAAACTCATAAAAACACTCCTTTTTGGTTTGTATAAAAAAAGGGCATTTCTTTTCTAAGAAATGCCCAGACGGTCGGCTCCATATACAACATACCGCATTATGGTTAATTCCATAATAATCCGTCAGCGGCATATCTAAAATTATAATACATTATTTTTTAAATATTGTCAATAATCAAAACAGTTTTTCTAAATTTTTTTCGTCGCTGTCTATCTCCCATATATCGTCAAAAAATATTTCTTCTTTTACAACTGTAAGTTTCTTTGTGTCAAAATCAATTTTTGACACAATGCCTTCTTTTTTTATATATTCGTTATCTAAATAATAGATAACCTTTATCATCATTCCCTTTTCAACCTGATTTATTCTGTATGATAAATCACTTGCCTTATCTTCTAATATTTCATGGCGTGGAACAATTATTTTTTCTTTATCAAGAATTTTTGAGTAAAACCCTTTAAGGGGAGAAAACGGAGAAAATTGCTTTGCTCTGTCAATCACCGTTATGACCTCCTACCAATGTATTTCTCGTTTTTGCAGTTGATTTTTCCTTAAAATTCATACCTTTTAGTATTGCGTTTTTACCGTATTTTCTTTTAATATCAATAATTGCTTTCTGCTTTTTTCTTTCCTTTTCGTCTTCAATATGCTCACTGAAAAAATCAAGGTCAACAAACTCTTCAAATATAAGATTATTAAAACCTATGGTTATTTTTCTTATCAGTGCATCTTTATTTGTTGTTTCGTCAAAAAAGGAAAGGAACTCTTCGGTAAGTCTCTTTTGAGAATTAGTATATCTTGCCAATTTCCTTGTGCCGCCTGTTGACTTAACCTGATTTTTTGAATAACCTATATGAAGTGTTACAGAATTTGTAACAAGGTTTTTATCTACCATTTCAAGCACAAGACTATCTACCATTTCTTTAAGTATTAAACGGGCATTTAAAAATTCATAATCTTCAAATAAAATCTGACTGTTGGATAAAGATGAAGACTTTGCCTGATAATTTTTAATATCACAAATTCTGCACGGCTCAATTCCTTTTGAATGATCTATAAGATATTCGGCATTTACTCCGAATTCTCTATATAAAATTCTCTCATCCATTAAGGATAGAGATTTTAAATCGTATACCCCATACTGTTCAAGCCTTTTTGCAATACCCTTTCCTATATTCCATATATCCGTTATAGGTCTGTGAGTCCATATTTTTTCCTTAAATTTTTCCTCATCAAGAAAGCCTATAAAATCATCGGAATTTTTCGCAGTTATATCAAGCGCAACTTTGGCTAAAAAAAGGTTTGTACCTATACCAACAGAAGCGCGGATTCCAGTTTTTTCATAAACTTCTTTAATTATCATCTTCGCAAGTTCTTTGGGTGTTTTATCATACAGTTCAAGATAATTGGTTATATCTAAAAAACATTCGTCAATGGAATAAATATGAATATCATCTTTTGATACGAATTTAAGATATATTTCGTAAATGTTTGCAGAATATTCTATATATAAATTCATTCTTGGCATTGCAGTTATATAGTCTATACTTTTTGGTATTTCATAAATTCTGCACCTGTTTGCAACTCCTTTGTTTTTAAGCGCCGGAGAAACTGCAAGGCAAACAGCCCCGTTACCTCTGGAAGCATTTGCTACCACAAGGTCAGTTTCAAAAGGGTCAAGCCCTCTTTCAACACATTCTACCGAGGCAAAAAAACTTTTAAGGTCAATGCAAAGATAATAATTTTCCATATTATTTATAATTCTTCCAAAATTCGTTTAATAAATTTCCATACTCTTTCTACCGACTTAATATCAATACGCTCTTTAGGTGTATGAATATCAAATATATCAGGGCCAAAAGCAATAGCGTCAAGATTTTCTATTTTTTCGCTTAACACTCCACACTCTAACCCTGCATGAATTGCTTCAAAGGTGGCTTCTTTATTAAAGAGTTCTAAATATACTTTACTTGTTACTTCTCTTAATAAAGACTCTGATTTATATTCCCAAGGCGGATATTCTCCCCCAACTTTTGCAGTTGCTCCTGAAAGAGAAGCAATACTTAAAAGTTTATCAATAAGCGCTTCTTTTTCACTCTTTAGAGAACTTCTTACCGATACTGTAAGGTTAAGAGAATTTTTGTCCATATTTAATATGCCCATATTAAGAGATGTTTTAACCAGGCCTTCGATTTCCAGATCCATATTTATAACTCCGTTTGGAAAGGCAAGTAAAAAGCAGGATGCTTTTTTGGTAGACTCTGTTGTTAAAGCAAGGCAATCTGATTTTTCTTTTGTAAAATCTATTTTTATATTGTTATCAGAAACCCTGTACTCTTTTTTTACATCTTCATAAAAAGCATTAATAATGTCGTCAATTTCTTTTTCACATATAACTTCAAGGTAGGTTAAATTAGGGATGGCATTATCCTTAAGACCACCCTTAATATTTACAAGGTTTGTTTTATTAAACTTTATAATTTTACTTAAAAGCCTTGCAGATATTACATTTGAATTTGCTCTTAATTTATCTATTTCTACCCCTGAATGTCCGCCTAAAAGCCCATGAATTTTTATGTTATATTTAATACCTGATGTATTCATATACTCAACAGGCAAAGAAAAGTCAATTTTTCCTCCCCCTGCACAACTTACGGTAAATATCCCCTCTTCTTCGCAGTCAATATTAAGAAGAAGTTTACCTTTTAAGGAAGATAAATCTATAAACTGAGCGCCTAAAAGCCCTATTTCTTCATCAACTGTAAACACTGCTTCTATCGGAGGATGAGAAATATTTTTATCTTCTAAAAGTGCAAGAGCATATGCAATAGCAACTGCGTCATCCCCTCCAAGAGTAGTACCCTCTGCCTTAATAAAACCGTCCTCAATTTTCAAAATAAGAGGATCGCATTTAAAATCAAATGAAAAATCTTCTTCCTTTTCGCATACCATATCAAGATGCCCTTGTATGATAACTGTATTGTTACTTTGAGAATTCTGTTTATCTTTTTTTATAATAATATTATTCTTTTCGTCCTGAATAAACTCTAAGCCCTTTTCTTTGGCAAAGTCGGCACAAAAATCACTTATTCTTTTTGTATCGCCCGACCCGTGAGGAATTTTAGAAAGTTCTTCAAAATAATAAAATACTCTTTCAGGCTCCAAACCTTTTAAAACGCTCATTTAATCTCTCCTTTTAATAAGTAAATTTACTGTTTTGCAGTTTATAAAGAAGTTTACAAAGCATTTTTTCAGAAAGAAATCTTCTTAAAAACACAGCAACTTTATATAAAAAGCCCGGTATTATAATAAGTTTTCCTTCAAACATTTTTCTTACTGCATAATCAGCAATTTTTTTACTTGGCAAAATTACCAAATCTCTGCCTTTTTCATTACCTTTTCCGAATTTAACTTTTGCTACACTGCCAAACTCGGTATCAGACGGACCTGGGCATAAAACGCTAATTTTAACATTTGATTTTTCCTGCCTTAATTCTTCGTAAACTGCCTGAGTCAGTCTTAAAACATACGATTTTCCTGCATAGTAGGCGGCAAATAAAGGCCCTGGAAAAAATGCTGCAATAGATGCCACATTTAAAATATGCCCCCTGTTTTTTTCCTTAAACTTTTTAACTGCAATTTTTGTAAGAGTATGTAGTGCGTAAACATTGGTATCAAGCATTCTTAATTCGTCTTGCAAGTCATTATCGGTAAACTTTCCGAAAACGCCAAACCCTGCATTGTTAATAAACACATCACATTCGTCAAGCAGTTTTTCAATTTCTTTAATACCCTCTTTTGTTGTAACATCAAGGCATTTAATTATAACTTCTGTTTTTAGTTCATTTTTAAGTTCAATAAGTTTATCTTCTCTTCTGGCAACTGCAATTATATCATATCCCATCTGAGAAAGTTTATAAGCCATATCTTTTCCAAAACCGGAACTTGCGCCTGTAATCAATGCTTTCATTATAGCATCCCTTTCTATGTATCTTTATGTTTTTATTATATACTTTTTACTTGTTAAAATCAACAAATTTAAAAAGCATAATTTCATAAATTAAAAATCAGGATCATATACTGTAATAAAAAAACGGAGGTAATTTATTTGAAGGGAAATATTGAAGAACGCGCCTGTGAAATTGCAGTATACATAATAGAAAAAAAGGAAACTGTACGAAACGCCGCCAAGGTTTTTAACATAAGTAAATCAACAGTTCACAAAGATTTAACCGAAAGACTTAAAAAAATAAACAAGGAACTTTTTATAAAGGCAAGAGATGTACTCGACCTTAACAAAGCAGAAAGGCATATAAGAGGCGGAGAAGCAACAAGAAAAAAATACAAATGACCTTAAAACTATTGACATAAACCTGATTTTTCGATAAAATGAATTGATAAGAAAGGTCAGGTTTTAATTATGAGTAATGATAAAAAATTTGTTGAAGAAATAACATCAATGGATGTTGATTTTGCCAAATGGTATACTGATATCGTTAAAAAGGCAGACTTGATTGAATATACATCAGTTAAGGGTTGTTGCGTTATCAGACCTTATGCATATGCTATCTGGGAAAATATGAAAAATGTTTTAGACTCTATGTTTAAAGATACAGGGCATGAAAATATTTATATGCCTATGTTTATCCCTGAAAGTTTACTTCAGAAAGAAAAAGACCATGTTGAAGGTTTTGCACCTGAAGTTGCATGGGTTACACACGGTGGCTCTGAAAAACTTCAGGAAAGATTATGCGTAAGACCTACATCTGAAACACTCTTTTGCGAACATTATAAAAATATAATTGAATCTCACAGAGATTTACCTAAATTATACAACCAATGGTGTTCAGTTGTAAGATGGGAAAAAACTACAAGACCGTTCCTTCGTTCTGCAGAGTTTTTATGGCAGGAAGGCCATACTGCCCATGCTACACCTGAAGAAGCACAGGAAGAAACAATCAAAATGCTTAATGTATATGCAAAATTCTGCGAAGATTATCTTGCAATTCCTGTTGTTAAAGGAAGAAAAACAGATAAAGAAAAGTTTGCAGGAGCAGTTGCTACATATACAATAGAAAGTTTAATGCATGACGGAAAGGCTCTTCAGTCAGGAACTTCTCATAACTTTGGAGACGGTTTTGCTAAGGCTTTCGGCATTGAATATACAGATAAAGACAATAAAAAACGTAATGTATTCCAGACATCATGGGGTGTTACAACAAGACTTATCGGTGCACTTATAATGGTTCATGGGGATGACAGCGGTTTAGTGCTTCCTCCTAAAATTGCTCCGACTCAACTTGTTATAATTCCTATTGCTATGCATAAAGAAGGAGTTTTAGATAAGGCTAATGAACTTAAAGAAAGACTTTCTTCTATGTTTAAAGTAAAAATTGACGATTCAGATAAATCTCCAGGATGGAAATTCTCTGAATATGAAATGAAGGGCGTTCCTTTAAGACTTGAAATCGGTCCTAAAGATATAGAAAACAATCAATGCGTTCTTGTTCGCCGTGATACAAGAGAAAAGATTTTTGTATCCCTTGATGAACTTGAAGTTAAAGTCAGCGAACTTCTAAGCGACATTCAAGATTCTCTGTTTGCAAAGGCACTTTCTCACAGAGAAGAAACTACAAGCACAGCCCTAACTTATGATGAATTTAAAGAAATAGTTGCAACAAAACCTGGTTTTGTTAAGGCAATGTGGTGCGGAGATGTTGAATGTGAAAACAAAATTAAAGAAGACACTACTGCTACTGCAAGATGTATGCCTTTTGAACAGGAAGAACTTTGCGATACCTGCGTTTGCTGCGGTAAAAAAGCAAAGAGTATGGTATATTGGGGCAAAGCATACTAAAAAGGATACCAAAAAAGTCTGAAACATAAAAAATTTCACTTATCCTTTTAAACTAAAAAATTAAAGGCACACTTTTTAAGAAAGTGCGCCTTTATTTTTATACTGTTATTTATTTTTATCAATAAACGCCTGTGCATTTTTTATTGACTCTATTATTGCCTTTTCGGACGGGCCACCGTAAACGTTTCTTTCGTTAACGCAGGTGTCAAGGGATATTGCAGTGTAGAAATCTTCTTTAATAACGCTTGAAAATTCCTTTAATTTATCCATTTTAATTTCATCAAGGGAAATATTATTTTCTAAAGCGTATGCTACCATTTCCCCTATCACTTTATGAGCATCCCTGAAAGGCATACCGCATTTAACAAGATAATCTGCCGCATCGGTTGCATTGGTAAACCCTTTTTTTGCGCCTTTTTCCATAACATCTTTTTTAAACTTTGCTGTGTCCAACATATTTGTAAATACAGGAAGACACATTTTTAAAGTATCAACTGCATCAAATGTTGCCTCTTTATCCTCCTGCATATCTTTATTATACGCAAGTGGCAGACCTTTCATAACAGTTAAAAGAGTCATTAAAGAGCCATAAACTCTGCCTGTTTTACCACGGGTAAGTTCAGCCATATCAGGATTTTTCTTCTGAGGCATTATGCTTGAACCTGTAGAAAAACTGTCATCAAGTTCAACAAATGAATATTCATTTGTGCACCATAAAATAATCTCTTCCGAAAATCTTGACAAGTGCATCATTATCATTGATGCCACAAAGGTAAACTCAATCGCATAATCTCTGTCTGACACCCCGTCAAGACTGTTTTCAGTAGGGCCGAAAAACCCTAATTCCTTTGCAGTAAAGAACCTGTCAAGAGGGTATGTGGTAGTTGCAAGAGCACCTGAACCTAAAGGGCATAAATTAAGACGCCTAACACAGTCAGAAAGTCTTTCGGTATCTCTTAAAAACATCTGGAAATATGCCATCATATGATGCGCAAGAGTAATTGGCTGTGCTTTTTGAAGATGTGTATACCCAGGCATAACTGTTTTGGTGTTTTCTTTTGCAATCTTTAAAATCACTTCTAAAAGATTTATAAGAAGAACTTTAATCTCATTGCATTCTTCCCTTAAATACATTTTAAAGTCAACTGCTACCTGGTCATTACGGCTTCTGCCTGTGTGAAGTTGCTTTCCGATATCGCCAAGGCGTTCAATCAATATAGTTTCTATATTCATATGAATATCCTCAGCATTAACCGAAAACTCTATCTTCCCATCTTCTATATCCTTTAAAATATTTTCTAATTCTTCTTTGATTTTTAGTGCATTTTCCAAAGGTATTATATGGTTTTCTCCAAGCATTTTAACATGTGCAATACTTCCCTTTATATCTTCCTTGTAAAGCCTTTGGTCAAACTTAATTGAAGAATTGTAGTCATTGGCAAGACTGTCTGTATCCTTGGAAAAACGCCCACCCCATAATTTCATAAACGGACTCCTTATTTTTTGTTTTCTTTTTCTTTTAAGGCTCTTACCTTAAGAGGTAAACCGAATAAATTGATAAATCCTTCAGCGTCTTTGTGATTGTACACTTCGTCTTTTTCAAATGTTGCAAAATCTTCAGAATATAATGAATAAGGAGATTTTGCACCTGCAGGTGTAACCTGACCTTTATATAGTTTAAGTCTTACTGTACCTGTAACATTTTTAGCACATACATCAACAAATGCATCAAGCGCTTCTCTTAATGGTGTAAACCATAATCCGTCATATACAAGTTCTGCATATTTAGAAGAAATAAGTTCTTTATAATGCATTGTCTGTCTGTCTAAACATAAATACTCAAGTTCTTTAATAGCAGCATATAAAATTGTTCCACCCGGAGTTTCATACACACCTCTTGATTTCATACCAACAAGTCTGTTTTCTACCATATCTGCTATACCAACTCCGTGTTTTGCGCCTAATTCGTTGGCTTTTTCAACAATTTTTAAAGGTGATAATTTTTCACCGTTTATTTTAACAGGAATACCCTTTTCAAATTCAACTTCAATATATTCACATTCATCTGGTGCTTTTTCAGGAGTTGTCATAAGTTGAAGAATTTTATCATATTTAGGCTCATTCCATGGGTCTTCCAAATCTAAACCTTCGTGAGATAAGTGCCATACATTTCTGTCCATAGAATAGTTATCTTCTTTTGTAACAGGAATAGGAATATTTCTTGCTTCGGCATATTCAATTTCATCTTCTCTTGAACGGATATCCCAGATTCTCCATGGAGCAATTATTTTAAGATGAGGAGCAAGTGCTTTAATTGTAAGTTCAAATCTTACCTGGTCGTTCCCCTTACCTGTTGCACCGTGGCAGATAGCAACTGCGCCCTCTTTTTCTGCAATTTCAACAAGTCTTTTTGCAATACAAGGACGAGCGTGAGATGTACCTAAAAGATATTTACCCTCATATATTGCCCCTGCTTTTAGAGTAGGGAAAATATAGTTTTCAACATAATCTTCTTTTAAATCTTCTATGTATAATTTAGATGCGCCTGTTTTTAATGCTTTTTCCAAAAGCCCGTCAGTTTCTTTCCCCTGACCTACATCTCCGCATACTGCTATAACTTCATAATCATAATTTTCTTTTAACCATGGAATTATAATGGAAGTGTCAAGACCTCCTGAATAGGCTAAAATAACTTTTTCTTTTTTGCTCATTATTTATTCCTCCACAAATATAAATTTTATTATTGTTAAATATAAAAAAATATGTTATTATATATACAACGTTTAGTATTATACTACAAAAAAACAAAAAAAGCAAGTATTTTTATAAAAATGCAAGAAAATGTATTTTTATGCATTATGAGGTTTTAATTATGAGAATTCTTGGTATAGACCCGGGGTTTGCAATCGTGGGAATTGGCATAATAGAATATGTGGGAAATAAGTTCAAAGTTATTGAATACACTAAGATTACTACTGAGGCGCACACAAATTTCCCCGAAAGGCTTAAGAAAATATTTGATGAATTAAATTGCATAATTAGTGAATATAAGCCGGATGTTATTGCCATTGAAGAATTATTCTTTAACAACAACGCAAAAACTGCTATAAATGTTGGGCAAGGGCGAGGAGTTTGTCTTCTTTGCGGTGCTTATAACAACATACCTATATATGAATACACTCCCCTGCAGATAAAACAGGCAGTTGTAGGATACGGACGAGCAGTTAAAGAGCAGGTGCAGCAGATGGTAAAAGTTCTTCTTAACTTGGAAAAAGTGCCTAAGCCAGATGATGTTGCCGATGCTTTGGCAGTTGCAGTGTGTCATGCACATTCATATAAGGTAATAAGTAAAACAGGAGGATATTAAATGTTTTATTATATAAAAGGCATAGTTACACTTAAAGAAAATAATTTTTTAGTTCTTGATGTTTCAGGGGTTGGATATAAGATTTATACATCATATACCACTTTGGAAAAAGCAGAAATAAACAAAGAATTATTATGCTATACATACACTCATATAAGAGAAGATATGTTTGATATTTACGGTTTTTACAGTCGTGAAGAGTTAAAAACCTTTGAACTTTTAATCACAGTTTCAGGAGTTGGCCCAAAGGCTGCTCTCTCAATTTTATCTTTTATGCCTACCGATGTTTTCGCAGTTTCGGTTATTAAAAACGATGTTAAAGCGATTACACAGGCGCCTGGAATAGGCAAAAAAATCGCCGAAAGAATTATACTTGAATTAAAAGATAAGATTGCAAATTCTTCAAATATAAGCGAAGAAGTTATTAAAAATAATGAACTTCCTGATTCTGCTATTAAAGAAGCAGTTGATGCACTTATGGTTCTTGGTTATTCAAATCTTGAAGCAAAAGGTGCAGTTAAAAATGTTAAAGACAGTTATAAAGATGTGGAAGATATTATAAAAAATGCTTTAAAACTTTTAATGAACTAAAAAGTGAGGATATATGATGGAAGATAATGAAAGAATAATATCTGCAAGAGAACTTTCAGAAGATAAAGACTATTCCTTAAGGCCGAAGTTTTTATGCGATTATGTCGGACAGGAAAAATCAAAAGAAAATTTAAATATCTGTATTCAGGCTGCAAAGCAGAGAGGCGAATCATTAGACCATGTTCTTCTTTACGGTCCTCCTGGGCTTGGGAAGACTACTCTTTCCCAGATTATAGCCAATGAACTTAATGTTAACATCCGTGTTACATCAGGCCCTGCAATAGAAAAACCAGGCGACCTTGCTGCAATTCTTACAAACTTATCAGAAAATGATGTTTTATTTATTGATGAAATTCATCGTCTGTCAAAAAGTGTGGAAGAAGTGTTGTATCCTGCTATGGAAGATTATGCTCTTGATATAATTATAGGTAAAGGCCCGTCTGCACGAAGCATCAGACTTGATTTGCCTAAATTTACTTTAATCGGTGCAACCACCAAGGCAGGTAATCTTACTGCCCCTTTAAGAGACAGATTCGGCGTTCTTCTTCGTCTTGACCTATATTCAGGCGAAGAATTAAAGCAGATTGTAAAAAGGTCGGCAGGAATTTTAGATATAAAAATTGAAGAAGACGGAGCAAAAGAAATAGCGTCCCGTTCAAGAGGTACTCCAAGAATTGCCAACCGCCTTTTAAAAAGAGTGAGAGATTATGCTCAGGTTATGGGCGACGGAGTTATTACAAAAGACATTACTGACAAGGCTCTTAAGATGATGGAAATTGACGAAATAGGTCTTGATAAAACTGACAAAAGAATGATTCTTGCTATTATCAATGCTTTTAACGGCGGACCTGTGGGTCTTGATACATTAGCGGCTACAATAGGCGAAGAGGCTACAACTATCGAAGATGTTTATGAGCCATATCTTCTTCAGTTAGGCTTTTTAAACAGAACTCCAAGAGGAAGAATGGTTACACGACTTGCGTATGAGCATTTTGGAATTGTATCCCCTCTGACTGATTTAAAAGAGGACCAATTATCATTTTAGGCATATTTTTTATTCTTACTTAATATTATTTAGTATAATATTAAATAGGAGATAAAAATTATGTTTTTAAAAGACACAGAAAACAACTACTGCACAGTTTGTGGCGAAGTGTTTAGCGAGCCAAAATTAAGCCACGAAATTTACGAAGAAAAGTTTTACTCCTTTTCTTTAAAATCAAAAAGGCTTTCAGATTCTTACGATATAATAAATATCACTGCATCCGAAAGACTTTTATGCGACAATATAAGTTTATCATTTGGTGCAAGGCTCATTATTACCGGTCAGTTTCGTTCGTATAATAACTTTTCTGATGTTGGCAACAAACTTATTCTTACACTTTTTGCAAAGGATATAGAGCCTGTTTATAACGAATGTTACGATAAAAACGAAATATATCTTGACGGTTATATATGTAAGACTCCTGTGTACAGGGTTACACCTTTCGGAAGAGAAATAACGGATATTTTACTTGCAGTTAACCGTATACATAATAAATCAGACTACATTCCTTGTATTGCGTGGGGAAGAAATGCCAAGTTTGCATCAAATTTAGAGGTGTCAGACAGAATTAAAATTTGGGGCAGAATTCAAAGCAGAGAATATCAGAAAAAATTAGATGATGAAACAGAAATTACAAAAACTGCTTTTGAGGTATCAATAGGTAAAATAGAATATATAAAAAATGATAATGTGTAATCACATTATCATTTTTTATCGAGTGCCTGTTTTGCAAGTTTATCTGCCATTTCGTTATATTCTACTCCTGAATGTGCAGGAACTTTTATAAATTCAATCTCTATTTTTTCTCTCATTTTATCACAATATTCTTTATACTTAACAGTACTTAAAAGATTGGTTTTCCACTCTCCCCTTGCCCATTTTCCTATCCCCTCATAATCGTGATAAATCTTTATCTTTTCATAACCGTTCTTAACTGCATAATTTATTGCGTTCATTGCTCCAGATAATTCCCCTGCAACATTACGCATTGACGCTGCATCTTTATTTTCGCCAACTGCACAAAGTTTTTCTATAACTTCATTATTAAAAATACAAACTACCCCGTATGAATACCTCATAGTATCCACGTCAAAACTTCCGTCAACATATGCTGTAAGCGTTTTATCATCTTCAAACGAAAGTTGTTCTATATCAAGTCCGTAAAGGTAATCGTTTGCATCTTTTTCATTTTTAAAGCCTTTGTACTCAGCACCTGAAAAACCTGAAATAAGTTCTTTAACTTCATCCCAGTTATAAAAAATGCCTGTTTTCTTGCCTTTTTTTACTGCATATACTTTCTTCATACTAACCTCAATATAATCCTAATGATTTTATTAAAAATAGGCCTAAAAATAAAGTTATAATACTAAGACCTGTTGTGCAGACAACAATGCCTGATGTAAGTTCACTGTCCGAACCCATTTCTTTTGCCATTATGTAACTGTTAATAGCAGATGATGAACCCATATATATTAAAATTATCATAAGTTCAGCACCTCTAAAACCGATAAGATAGCCTAATGTAAGGCCGAATATAGGAGCAACAACTACCTTAAGCATTGATGAAAAAAAAGTTAATTTAATATTTTTTGTAAATTTCTTAATATCAAAGGATGCACCTAAAACTATAAGCCCAAGACCTAAAGCAGTGTTCCCTACATAACTTATTGTTTTAGATATAGAAACAGGGATATGAATATTAAACACAGAAAACACAAGACCACTAAGTGCACCTATTATAAGAGGGTTAGTTACAATGTTTTTAAACATTTTCTTATAGTCCCCTTTTCCCTGGGACCAGTATGCAAGGCATACCACAGCACAGATATTAAATAAAGGCACACCAAACGCAAGAAGAAGTTCTGCTTTTGCTACTCCCACAGAGTCAAGTACATTTTTTGCCAGAGGTATTCCTAAAATAGCAAAATTAGACCTGAAGGAGCAATGAATTATAGCACCTGTCTTTACCCTGTCTTTAACAAATATTGGCACAAATATCCATAAAAGTATAATATAT
Source organism: Clostridia bacterium (assembly GCA_017554615.1). NCBI lineage: Bacteria > Bacillati > Bacillota > Clostridia > Clostridia bacterium. The sequence continues at coordinate 2,593 of JAFZHY010000012.1, read as the reverse complement.
GCCACTATAATTCCCAAACCAACTAAAATAAATTTAATATCAAATGTCTCATTAAAATCAACCGATGCGGTATCTGAAAAAAGAAGCGCAGGTGTGGCTATAAGAAACACAAATCTTGATGCATTATTATAAAATTCTTCTTTTAATATGTTTTTATATTTTAAATAACAGCCTATTGCCATTACTAAAAATATAGGCAATACTCCGTTTAATGCAAAAAAGAAATTCTCCATTTTTATCTTACCTGTCCGTTTCCGTATATTATATATTTTATACTTGTTAATTCTGTAAGCCCCATAGGCCCTCTGGCATGAAGTTTCTGAGTGCTTATACCTATTTCTGCACCAAAACCAAACTCATACCCATCGGTAAACCTTGTTGAAGCATTCACATAAACACAAGCAGAATCTATATCATTAAGGAATTTCTCCGAGTTAAAATAATTATCAGTTATAATACATTCAGAATGGCCGGTAGAATGTTCGTTGATATGTTCTATCGCCTCATCTATTCCTTCAACTATTTTAACCGATATTATAAGGTCGTTATACTCTTTATAAAAATCTTCATCAGTTGCTTTTAAAATTTCGGGGCATATTTTTAAAGACTCTTCACAACCCCTTACTTCAACATTTTTTGCTTTTAATTTTTCTACTATATAAGGCAAAAATTCATTTGCTATTTGTTTATTTATTACAAGGCTTTCACAGGCATTACACACAGACGGTCTTTGAGTTTTTGCATTTATTATTATATCTTCTGCCATTTTAAAATCAAATGAAGAATCAATATATGTATGGCAATTTCCTGTGCCTGTTTCAATTAAAGGAACGGTTGCATTTTCTACAACTGTTTTAATAAGCCCTGCTCCCCCACGAGGAATAAGCAAATCAAGATATTTATTAAGTTTCATAAATGAAAGGGTAACTTCCCTGTCAGTATCTTCTATTATATTTACTGCATCCTGCAAAACTTCGTTTTCAGAAAGTGCAGATTTAATAACATTTACAAGAGCAATATTGGAGTTAATTGCTTCTTTTCCGCCTTTTAAAATTACAGCATTGGATGTTTTAAGACATAAAAGAGCCGCATCAACAGTAACATTAGGACGCGCTTCGTAAATTATCCCGATAACACCGATAGGAACTCTTTTTTTACCTATTTTAATACCATTAGGTCTTTCCCACATTGAGATTATCTCTCCAACAGGGTCGTTAAGACTTATAAGATTTTTCCCGCCCTCTATAATATCGTCAATTCTTTCATCTGTAAGGGTTAATCTGTCTATCATTGTATCTTTTATTCCGTTTGCACGTGCATTTTCTATATCTTTTCTGTTTTCTGAAAGGATATAGTTTCTGTTTTTATCAATACTGTTTATTATGCTTTTTATTAAATTATTCTTATCATCTTTATTTAATGTTCTAAGATAGGAGGATGCTTTTTTAGTTGCCTTCCCTTTTAAAATAAGTTCTTCCATTTTTATTTCCTTCCTGTAAAAATTGTACCTATTTCTTCCCCGTCCAATATATCATATATAATATGAGGATCACATCCGTTAGCAATTACAACATCAGTTCCTGTTTCAGTTGCCATTTTTGCTGCAGTGATTTTTGTTATCATTCCGCCTGTACCACGGTTACTTCCTGCACCGGATGCCATTTCTTCTACGCTATTGTCAATTACATCTATCTGTCTTATAATTTTTGCATCTGAATATTCTCTCGGATTTTTATTATACAAACCGTCAATATCAGATAAAATTATAAGAGTATCTGCGTTAACTATTTTTGAAACTATGGAAGACAAAGTATCATTATCTCCAAACTTAATTTCGTCAATGGATATAGAGTCATTCTCGTTAACAATAGGAACAATGCCTTTATCTAATAATACATTAAATGTATTTATTATATTATCATTTCTTTCTTTATTGGTAAGAACATCTTTTGTAAGAAGAATCTGCGCCACAACTGTTCCGTATTCTGCAAACAGTCTGTCATAGATGCTCATAAGTTCACATTGGCCGACAGCAGCAATAGCCTGTTTCTCCTTAACTGATTGAGGTCTTTGTGTCATCCCAAGTTTTGACATTCCCACACCAATAGCACCTGATGATACAAGAACTACCCTCTTCCCTGAATTTTTTAAATCAGAGATAATTCTTGATAAGATATCAAGCCTTTTTAAATTAAGTTTTCCTGTTTCATATGTTAATGTGCTTGTTCCAACTTTTATAACAATGATGTCAGATTTTATATTGCGTTTTGACATACTAATACCCCCATTATCAACATACATATTATTTTACATTAAAAGAAAGATTTTTTCAAGGGTTTTGTTTTAGGGGAAGTGAAGAGTTAAGAAGTAATAGGTAAAAAAATATCCCAAACCTTACGGCTTGGGAATTTTTTAAGATATGAATGGTTTAGATGACATATAAAAATACCGTAATTATTAATTATTCATAAGCACAGCGTCTTCATTATTCATTATTCATTAAAAAATCCTGTCAAGTTTAATGAATGATGAATATTGAATAATGAAAAATGAATAACACAAAAGAAAAATCCTATCTTTCGACAGGATTTTT
>JAFZHY010000011.1 GCA_017554615.1 Clostridia bacterium | reverse complement strand
TAAATCCTTTGGATTTGTGAAATGCCCTCCGGGCGTGAAATATTGCTTCGCAATATGAAATACGCCTAATGGCGTGTGATATAAGGATTTATTTTATTTCACAGAAAACTTTAGTTTTCTATTTCACAATTTCTGTAAGAAATTATTTCACATCGAGCTTTAGCGAGATATTTCATTAAAAACAAGTGACCGAAAAATCATATCCTACTACCAATAATCCTCGTACGATAGTACGGGGATTTTTACTTTTTTAACAACCAAAACACCAACTCATTCTTTTATTTTTGACTTTTTAAAAGTTTTATTGTATAATAAATTTAAAATAACATATGAAGTAGAGAGGAGTGTTTAAAATGTCAAATATCTGGCATGATATATCACCAAAAAGAATAAATGCAGATGATTTTATCTGTGTTGTAGAAATTTCAAAGGGCAGTAAGAAAAAGTATGAACTTGATAAGGAAACCGGCTATCTTATGCTTGACAGAATTTTACACACATCAACTCATTATCCTGCAAACTATGGCTTTATACCTCGTACATATGGTGACGACAATGACCCGCTTGACGTGCTTTTGCTTTGTTCAGAACAAATTGAACCTATGACACTTGTCCGTGCTTATCCTATCGGTGTTATTTCTATGATAGATAACGGAAGAAGTGATGAAAAGATTATTGCTATACCGTTTAGCGACCCTAACTATAATATGTATAAAGATATAAACGAACTTCCACAACACGTTTTTGAAGAAATGAGCCATTTTTTTAGCGTGTATAAAAATCTTGAGCATAAAGAAACAGCAGTAAACGAGGTAAGCGATCATAAAACATCAATTAAGATAATTGATAAAGCAATCAGTGATTATATAGATAAGTTTTGTAAATAAAAACAGTATTTTAAAAGGAGAAAAATATTATGGATACACAGAAAATACTTGATTTTTTATTTGAACTCTTTGCATCATTAGGCTTAAAAATAATTGCAGCAGTGATTATTTTATTTGTTGGAAGCAAACTTATTAAATTCATAAAGAAATGGATAAAAACCTCATCTAAACTTGAAAAAATAGATATGGGTGTAAGAACATTTCTGGGAAGTTTTTTAGGAATAACTTTGTATGCTATTCTCTTTATAACAATAGCAATGGTGCTTGGCATACCTACAACATCTTTTGTAACAGCACTTGCTTCCTGTGGTGTGGCAATAGGTCTTGCGCTTCAGGGTGCTCTTGGTAATCTTGCAGGTGGTTTAATGATACTCATATTTAAACCATTTAAAGTCGGAGATTATATTGACACTTCTTCAACTTCAGGAACGGTTACCAATATAACAATAATGTATACAGTTCTTACCACACCTGATAATAAAGTTATAACAGTGCCTAACGGTATACTTACCAATTCTGTAATTGAAAATTATTCTGCATCTGATGAGAGAAGAGTAGACCTTACCTTTGCAACAGGTTATGAATGTGATATAGAAAAGGTAAAAGAAATTTTACTTAGTGTTGCAAATAAAAATGAAAAGGTTATAAAAGAGCCTGTGCCTTTTGCCCGTCTTGTAAGACATGGCGATAACTCTTTGGAATATACTTTAAGAGTATGGTGTAAGGCATCAGATTACTGGGATGTTAATTTTGATTTAATTGAAACTGTGAAAAAAGAATTTGATTTAAATAATATTTCAATTCCTTATCCTCAAATGGATATACATATTGATAATGTTAAATAATATAATCTTTTAATAGCAAGGATATGTTAAAAATGAAAAAGAGCATTGATTTTAAAAAAATCTTTGCTCTTTTAAAGTATTTATAAATTATTTAGTGTACGGTGCATACTCTTTTCTTATAAAGTATCCTTGGTTATGGTCGCATACAGGGCAGTTTTTAGGTGCTTCATGTCCTTTATGAATATGTCCGCAGTTAAGGCATAGCCATTCGGTTTCTGCTTCGCATAAGAATAGTTTGTCTTTTTCAAGCCAGTTTGCAAAAAGCAGGAATCTTTCAGCATGAGTTTTTTCTATTTCTGCAATTTTGTCAAACAGGTTAGCGATTTTTATAAACCCTTCCTCTTTTGCAACCTTTGCAAATTCTGGATAAACAGGGGAGTATTCTTCATTTTCATTATGAATAGCACTTTTTAAAAGTTCTAAAATATTAGTAGATTTATCGACAGGGTAACCACCTTCGATATTGATGTTTTCGCCTTTTAATTCTCCTAAAGCATTATAGAAGAGTTCTGCATGTTCTTTTTCCTGATTGGCAGTAAAGGTGAAAACTTCTTCAATAATATGGAGTTTTTGCTTTTTTGCTTCGGATGCAGCGAAAGTATATCTGTTTCTTGCCTGGCTTTCTCCTGCAAATGCCTTTAATAGATTAACTTTTGTTTTGCTGTCTTTAAGTTCCATAATATTACTCCTTTTTATTTTTGAGAATATTATACTCATAAACAACAAATATTATACAAATACATATTTTAAATAAATTTTTATAAGAGGTAACAAAATGTCAGATGTAAATTTTTCTAAAGATTTTTATGAAAAAATTAAAGTATTATACACAGATTATGAGAACGCCATAAAAAGATATGAAACTGCAATTTGTGAATTTAAAAAATTCTATGGTGATAAAGAATATAAAATTTTTTCTGCCCCGGGAAGAACAGAAATTATAGGTAATCACACAGACCATCAAAGAGGTCTGGCAATGGCAGGGAGCGTAAATCTTGATGCTGTTGGAGTAGCAGCAAAGAATGATAAAAATGTTATCACTGTTATATCTTACGGCTATGAAAATAAGGATATAGTTAACATTGATGATTTAACTGTTAAAAATAACGAAAAGGGATACTCAGTATCCTTAGTAAAAGGAATAGTTAAAAAATTTTCCGATTTGGGATATAATATAGGCGGTCTTGATATATATGTTACTTCAAATGTTTTAAAAGGGTCAGGCCTTTCATCTTCTGCCGCATTTGAAGTGCTTATTGCAACTATTATAAATCATATGTATTGTGATGGTAAGGAAACCTATGTATCTATTGCAAAAATTGCAAGATACGCAGAAAATGTGTATTTTGGAAAACCAAGCGGAATATTAGACCAACTTGCATCAAGCGTTGGTGGGTTTGTTTATATTGATTTTTTGGATGAAGAAAACCCAATAGTTGAAAAAATAGACTTTAACTATAAGAAAAAAGGCTATACATTATGTATAGTTGACACAGGCGGAAATCACGCTGATTTAACGGATGACTATAAACACATATCGGATGACTTAAAGAAAATATCCTCATATTTTAAAAAGGAAGTTTTAAGAGAAGTTGATGAGAATGTTTTTTATAGTAATTTAAAAAACTTAAGAGAAGAAGTAAACGACAGGGCAATATTGAGAGCCTTTCATGTGTTTGAAGAGAATAAAAGAGTTTTAAATGCACGAGATTGCCTTAAAAATGACGATTTTAACTCATTTTTAAAGATTTTAAAGGAATCGGGCAACTCTTCGTATAAATATCTTCAGAATGTATTTTCGACTTTGGATGTAAATAAACAGGGGATAGGACTTGCGTTGTTTTTAACAGAAACCTTTTTAGACGGTAAAGGTTCTTACCGTGTTCACGGTGGAGGTTTTGCAGGGACTATTCAGGCATTTGTACCAAATGATATGCTTTGTGAATATGTTGAAAAGATGGAGAGTATATTCGGCAAAGGAAATTGCCATAAACTGTTTATAAGACCTTACGGTGCAATTAAAATAATATAAAAAATGAGCAAACTTGGTTTGCTCATTTTTTTATATTATACCCCAGTCATCTATATTTCCTCTTACCAAAGAGCCAAATACTCGGTCTTTTAAATCAGGATATATTTTTTCAGTATTTTTTATAAAGTTTTTTATATCTTCTCTTTTTGTGTTTCCGTCAGCAGGGCAAGGATTTTTTATAACGGGAAGATTATTTCTTTTAGCACAGTTTATAACATCGTATTCGTGAGCGTATATTAAAGGCCTTATCTGATTTATATCAGTTCTGTCCAAATATGTAACAGGGGAGAAACATCCGATTCGCCCTTCATATAATAAGCATAGAAAGAATGTTTCTATCACATCGTCAAAATGATGTCCTAAAGCAACTTTTTTATAACCTAAATCTTTTGCTGCTTCATTTAAAGCGCCTTTTCTCATTTTGGAACATAAGGAACATGGGTTTGATTCTTTTCTTATATCAAATATTATCTCTTTTATCTGAGTTTTTACTATTTCGTAAGGAATTCCTTTTTCCTTGGTAAACTGATAGACAGGGTCGGCATTAAAATCAGGAAAACCCATATCAACAGTTATGCCTATTATATCAAATTTTTTAGGATAAAATCTTCTAAGTTCCCACATAGCGTTAAGAAGAACCATACTGTCTTTTCCGCCTGAAACGCCTACTGCGATTTTATCACCGTCATTTATCATATTATAGTCGTCAACTGCGCGTCTTAAATAACTTAAAATTTTTCTCAAAATACATCTCTCCGTAAAATGCGTTTTTAGTGCAGTAGTATTGCATTAGTGCAGTAGTATTGCATTAGTGCAGTAGTACTACACTACCCATTATATAGTAGTTTTTTATAAAAATCAATAACAGTAAAATAAAAAAAGTGAATTGCGTTTTTAGAAAATGAAAGAAAATCGAAGAAAAACAAAGAAAATTAAAGATTGAGTTTTGTATATTAAAAAAATTAAAAAAAGTTATTGACAATTTTTATAAGATATATTACAATAAGTAACGTTGAAAAAAATTATAGGAGGAAACAACTATGAAAAGCACATTTTTAATGAAGCCAGCAGACGTTCAGAAAAAATGGTATATCATTGACGCTGAAGGCAAAATTTTAGGTAGAGTTGCTACTCAGGTTGCAACTATTTTAAGAGGTAAGCACCGTCCAACATATACACCAAACGTTGACTGTGGGGATAATGTTATCGTTATCAACGCTGAAAAAGCAATTCTTTCAGGTAAAAAACTTGATAACAAATTCTATTACAGACACACAGGCCATATCGGTGGTATGAAGGCTACAAGTTACAGAGAATTAATGGAAAAGAAACCAGAACAGGCTATGATGCTTGCTATTAAAGGTATGCTTCCTAAAAATTCTTTAGGCAGAAAAATGCTTACTAATGTTAGAATATACAGAGGTTCTGAACACGAACAGGCTGCTCAGAAACCAGAAGTATATAACGGTTAAGAGGGGAGGATATTTTAATGGCTAAAGTTAAAGAAATGTTCTACGGAACAGGTAGAAGAAAAAGTTCTGTAGCAAGAGTAAGAATAGTTAGCGGTAAAGGTAATATTATTATTAACGACAGAACTATCGACGATTATTTCGGATTAGAAACATTAAAACTTATCGTTCGTCAGCCTCTTACATTAACAGGTAATGAAGGTAAAGTTGATGTTATCGCAAAAGTATCAGGCGGTGGTGTTACAGGTCAGGCTGGTGCTATCAGACACGGTATCGCAAGAGCTTTACTTAAATTAGATGAAAATCTTAGACCAGAACTTAAAAAAGCTGGTTTCTTAACAAGAGACCCAAGAATGAAAGAAAGAAAGAAATACGGCTTAAAAGCAGCAAGACGTGCTCCACAGTTCTCCAAGAGATAAAAAACAAAATATATGTTTATTTTCAGGCATCTGCTTCGGTGGATGCCTGTTTTTTACCCCTTATCGAACATGTGGAAGACTCGAGTATAACTCTCGTCATCGTGGCTAAAAATATGCCGACAGGCATATTTTCTTAACGCCCCGACAGTTCTCAAAGAGATAATATTATTTATTATGTATTCTCGCAAGAAAATTTTTCTTGCGAGAATTTTTTATCCCAACATAACATCAAGTAACATCATAATAGAAAACCCTGATATTATTCCCATAGTGGATAGATATGGCTCACTTTTTTTATTTGTCTGACATTCTGGTATAAGTTCATGAACCGCAACTAAAATCATAGCACCTGCTGCAAAAGATAAGGCATAGGGCAAAATTCCTTCGATATATACTACAAGGAGCGCACCAAAAACTCCTGCAATAGGTTCTACCATTCCTGATGCCTGACCTAAGAAAAAACTTTTCTTTCTTGAATAACCCTCTCTTCTTAAAGGAAGAGAAACTGCTGCTCCCTCAGGGAAATTCTGAAGTCCTATTCCTATTGCGATAGTAATTGCACCCATTAACCCTTCGGTTGTTATACCAATGTTGCCTAAAGCACCAAACGCAACTCCAACTGCCAACCCCTCGGGAATATTATGAAGAGTTATAGAAAGTATAAGCATTATAATTCTTGTCAGTTTTTCTTTTGCTAATGGTGATGTATCTTCCGTTTGTTTTTGACATAATGTAACAATCTTATCTGATATCCACATAAATACAGCACCGAGTACGAAGCCTGAAGTTACAACTAAATATGACGGAATAAAAGAATTTGTTTCTGCGCGTTCGGTTGCAGGTAACAGTAAAGACCAGAAACTTGCCGCAATCATAACGCCGGACGCAAATCCTAAAAGGAAATTTAAATATTTAAGTTTAGGAGATTTAAAAAATACCACTGTTGCAGCACCGAGAGCAGTAATAAACCATGTTCCGAGTGTTGCAATAAGTGCCATCAACACAAGTTCATCCATATAACACCTCCAATATGTATTATATGCTTATATAATTTTTAGTTTATTATAGCAAAGCTTAAAGAAAAATAAATAAAAAATATAAAAACACCTTGATTAAAGTAAAAACTTATGATATAATGACTAAGTTATAAATATTAGCGCCCGTACCTCAGCTGGATAGAGGACTCGGCTACGAACCGAGGCGCCGGGGGTTCGAATCCCTCCGGGCGCGCCAAAAGAAAAATCCTGTCGAAAGATAGGATTTTTCTTTTGTGTTATTCATTTTTCATTATTCAATATTCATCATTCATTAAACTTGACAGGATTTTTTAATGAATAATGAATAATGAAGACGCTGTGCTTATGAATAATT
>JAFZHY010000010.1 GCA_017554615.1 Clostridia bacterium | reverse complement strand
AGAGGCTAATCATACAAATTTCAAAAAGGGAAGAAGCGAGAAAATAAAATACATAGTTATCCATTATACAGCAAATAACGGTGATACTGCCAAAGATAATATAGACTATTATTCCAATACTCCCAACCTTTCATCTTCTGCGCATTATTTTGTAGATGAAAAAGAAATATGTAAGTCAGTAGAAGAAAAGGATACTGCATGGCACTGTGGAAGCAAAGTATATAAGCATAATAAATGCAGAAATTCTAACAGTATAGGAATTGAGATGTGTTCTCGATATAACGGTAATTTAAGGAATGATAAAAAAATAGGGAATGTTAATTTTGGTAATTATTATTTTAAACGTGAGACTGTTTTAAATGCTGTTTTGTTTACAAAAGAACTGATGAAACAATATGGTATTTCTGCAGAGAATGTTATAAGACATTATGATGTTACCGGGAAAAACTGTCCCGCGCCATTTGTTGAAAATGATGAATTATGGAAGGAGTTTAAAACTATGTTAAACAATATTTCTTCGGCCAATGATATAGACTATGCTCTTAAATGGAAATATGGAATAAGTTTTGACAGTGTGGAAAATGAAAAGGAATTTATAAATCTTTTAGACATTGAAAAAAAGAAAAACAGTAAATTATACTGGGTTTTCCATAAACTTGCGAATAAGTAAAGAGGGGTACTGAAAATGGAAAATGAAGTAATGCATAAGTTAGGTGAAATTGAAAGCAGCCTTAAATCAGCGCATAAAAGAATTGATGAAATGAAGGAAGTTGTCAATAGCATATATTCTCTTACAGAAGCAATTCACTCATTAAAAGAAAGCACTGATAAGATGAACGAAAAGATGGAAAAACTTGAAGAAAAAACACATCAGACTCCACCTTGCCAGCATACACACGACTTTGAAAATATGAAAAATTCAATAACTAAGAACACAGATGATATTGAAGAAATTAAATCAAAACCGGGCAAACGCTGGGAACTGGTAATAACTAGCCTTCTTACCTCAATTATAGCGGCAATAGGCGGATATATAGCAGGGGTGTTTTTAAAATGAAAAAAGGTTTATTTTCCAAACTGGTTGTAGCGTTTGTAATAATAGCAAACACTTGCTTTACAATTGGAGTTTTATATTTATTTAAAAAAACAAATTCAGAACCTGTTGCTTTAATTGGTGCATGGTTTGGTTTTACAACTGTGGAGTTATGGCAACTTGCAAAAATAAAGATACAAGGAAGTAGGAAAGAAAATGAATAAATTACATAATATTATTTTAATAATTTTATCTCTAGTTGGTATTATCTTTTTCGTAATAAACGAAAGAAAAAATATAAAAGAATGGTTGCTTTATGCAGTTATTGAGGCGGAAAAGAATTTAGGCTCAAAAATGGGACAACTTAAATTAAGACAAGTATATGATGAATTTATATATGCATTCCCTTTTGTTTCGAAAATACTGCCATTTTCTCTTTTCTCGAAGATGATAGATAATGCTTTGGTAGAAATGAAAGCACAAATAGAAAAAAATGTGAAACTTAAAGAATATGTTAACAGTTAGTAATGAAAGGGTGTTGAAATTATGACAACATTTAATGCTTATGGACCTGAAAATAATAAAAAGAAGCAAAGTAATTTGATTGTTGGTGCTAATAAACTAAAGGATAGTTCTTTGAATTATAAACCTGTTACCTCATCTTTAGGCTCTGTCCCCGCGACAGAGCCTAAAGAAGAATTTTATGGGGAAAACACGTTACAAAAAATTAACAGTATGCATAATGACGGATATGATGCATACAAAAATTTAGTAAATCAGCAGGTTGAGGGTACAGTATCTTCTTTGAACAAGAACAGGAGAAATATTGAAAACAGTTATAAAGATGCTTATAAATCTCTTGTAAAGGATAAAGATAACAACTTAAGAGATTTGCCCGAAACAATGGCAAAACTCGGACTGTATGGAAATGGAGCAGGAGAGACTGCTGTTTCTAACATAACTTCTGAATACAGTCAACAACTAAAATCTCTTATGGAGGCAAAAAATAATGCTGTTTATGACCTGGATAGTCAGATAGAAAATGTTAAGCAACAGGGTGCACAGCAAATTGCACAGTATTATAGTAGTTTGATGCAAAATAAACCTGCAGAATTTCTACAACTTCTAAACCTTAAATTTGGAGAAAAACAGTATAACGATAATATGGACTGGCAGAAAAAACAATGGGACTACAATGTTGAACAAAACAACAAGCAGTGGGAATATCAAGTAAATAAAGATAATGAAGCAAATACATTAACAAAAGCACAACTTGCCGCATCAGCGGGAAATTACAATCCATACTTAGACCTTGGAATAGTAACTGAAGACGGAAAGACTTTTAACGAAAATATATATAAACAAAGTTTTATGCCAAAGAATTCAGGTGGAAGTGGCTCGGGAAATGAAACTGTTAATAAACAACTGCTTAAAAGCCGTATCGATACAGATATTTCTCATTGGCTCTATTCCCCAGAGAATATAAATGGAGATGGTTATTTCTATAATGGATGGGATGAAAACACTAATCCTATATATGCTGCACGTGATAAAATAAATCATGGCCCTACCATAAGATATATTAAAGATGCTTTAATTGAATCAGGTTATACATCTAAAGAGGCTGATGAAAAGATTAAAGAGTATGTTAAAAATATTAATGAACAGATTCTTAAAATAGAAGGCAAAAATAAAGAAGAATAAAGGTGATTTTGATGGCTAATGTTTTTGTTGAAAGAGCTAAAAAAAATGAAATTTACGACTGGGATAAAAAGAAAAAAACTATAATTGAAAATAAGGAATCAAAGTCAAAGTTTAATAATTTAGGTGTGCAGGGTAAAAATTCTCCTGCTTTGGTAACAGTGCCGAAAACAACTGATGTAAATTTTGATATAACACAAGGCCCGAGAAACAATGTGGCATATCAGAAACAGTTTATAATAAAAGCCAATGAGGATAAAAAAAGAGATGAATATAACCAAAAAAGAGCGTATAATCCCTCTCTTCCCGAATTTGGCAGTTTTGAATACTATACCGAACAGGAAAAAGAAGTAGGGCAAAAACTTGATAGTTTCTTAAGTTCTCAAACAAAATCAAATAATCCGAGAGCATTCAGGGAAAGAGGATTGTCAAAGCCTTACAATGAAGTGGATATAACCAAAGAACAGGCAGAAAGTATTGCAAAAGAATACGGAAATATACTTATTGAACTTGCAAAGCATACAAAAGGTGTTAATCTTAATGAAGACGGAAGCATAGACTTTCAGTCGGGAATAGAGGAAAACAGGTCTCTTGCCTTTAAATTTGACAAACTGAATGATTATTATAAATGGGCAGGAAAACAAAATCCACACAGTCATAGAGGATATGTTATTCCTGAATACAGAGAAAAATCAAAAGAAACAACAGGTCAAATCCAATTGCATCAAAGTAAATCAGATGCATATAAATATGCCGAAAAACATTATGATAATACATATAATGATAACTTGGGCGGATGGATAGCAGGTAACTACAGAACAGGCGACATAAATGAAAGAATAGGCAAAGCAGGTTATAAAGCATTTGCAAATAAAACGGACGATATGGAAGCAGTCGAAGTATATCAAAAACTTCAGGATAACATTGTAAATAACAGTAAAGCAACATTTAATAATGAAAATTCCGAATTCAAACAAAGCGTTGCATCCATATCCGGATATGCGCCTCAGTTTATCAATCAGACAATTGCACAAATACCTGGTGCAATTGTCGGCGGACTTATAGGTTATGCAGTCGGCAACGTTGTAGAAGGTGTCAGAATAGGCTCTGCTGCAACAAGCGGACTTTATATGTATGAACAAACTGCAGGTCAGGAATATGTTAAAAACCTTCAGGAAAATAAGCTTGATATAAATGATGCAAAAGTTCTTGCAAATAATACTGCTGTTGCATCAGGTCTTGTTGAATTCGGTCTTGAGTGGGGACTTAGCAAATTGTGGAAAGGCGGAAAAGCAGTTAAAAATGTTATAACCAAAACAGGTAAAGAAGTTATAGAAGAACCTGTTAAAGACACTGCGTCAAAAATAGTTAAAGGACTTGTAAAAAGAGGCATGTCGGAAAAAGGTGCAAAAATTGCAGTAGAATCTGCAAAAAATGTCGGCAAACTGTTTTTAAATTCATTTGGCGAAGGCTCGGAAGAATGGCTTCAGTCAGGAATGGAAATAACATCTTCCAAATATGCAAAACAAGGCAAAATTTTAAATGTTTTTGAAATCTTTGAAAAAAGTCTTGATTTCTCCCATTATACAAAAGAAGAACTCGGTATGATGAATGACAGCTTTAAAGCAGGTATGGTTATAGGTATCTTCTCAGGCGGAGTAAAAGCGGCAACTTTTGGCACTGCAAACAAAATTGCAGAAACGGTAAATAACAAAGATATGGGAAATACTATAAAAGATTTGTCGTTCTCGGGAGAAGTTATTAAAAAAGCAGTGGATTATGCTAAAACAAGCGGTGTGGAAGAAAATATCCGTCTTGCCTCACAAATAGAGGAAAAAGATATAAAAGATATATCCTCTGAAACTTTAGGAAAACTTGCAAAAAATGCTATAAAAGACGGAGTTAATATTTTCAAATTAAACGAAACAACTGCAGAGAATAATTCAACATCCGTAGAATTATCTAAGGATATATCTGAATATCCATACGATATGCAAACTGTTATAAAGGATTATGTAGAATATGGAAATCCTCGTATAAGAGAATTTATAAATAATGTTATTCAGGGTACTGCTGGAAAAAGAATTTACTTAGAAAATGTAACGAGTAGGGCAGTTGGAAAAATAAAAGAATTACTTAATTTAAATGTGGAAAATTATAAAGTGTCATTAGATAAGAATATTGTTGAACATATTATCAAAAGGCATGGGAAAGACGGTCTTGCCGATAAAAGTATGGCAGATATATCAGATTTTGAACGAATTCAATATGTTCTTAATAACTTTGATAATATTGAGTATGGTGGAAAATCCAGTGCCTTTACAACTATAGATGAGAATGGTAATACAAGATTGGCTGACACAGTAATTTATTCAAAAAAAATAAATGGTACTTTTTATGTTGTACAGGCAGTTCCAGAGACAAAAAACAAAACTTTAAGAATAGTGAGTGCTTATATAAATAAAAATGGAGTATCGCAGGTCTCCAATAGTATAACTCCTGAAGAAACGTCCAAAACGCCCACTGCAAATACTCCTATTAATAACAGTTTATCACAACCTGATAATACTGTCAATAATAGTTATATGCAAAATTCTCAAAACGATACCGAAACAAGAAAGATTATATCTTCGCTCTCCAGAGTAATGGGCGGTGCAGTTATTTCTGAAACTAACATTAAAGCATTAATAGCAAATCCGGAAATTTTTGAAATCTATTCAGGCGTTGAAATTAAAGGTAATGCTGAGACTACTATAAGGAATTATTTAGAAACTAAAAGAAAAGAAAATTCCCGAGCAAATTCTATTATCGCTGCCATATCAGATAAGACAGGCCTTGCATTTGAATATGATGTAACTCTTCCTGTAGAAATTGCAGGATTCTATGATGCCCGAAACAAAAAAATAGTGTTAAATCCTGCACATAAAAAAGCGCTTGATTATGCTGTTGTGCATGAACTTACTCACTTTGTAGAAAACAAAAAAGGATATGGCGCATATCGTAAGAGTCTCTTAAAGTCAAATGCCTATCAGGAATTTCTTATTGAAAATAATTATGCTGATGAAAAAGAATTCAGAACCCAACTGGAAAAAGATTATAAAGAAGTATATAGCAATCTTTCAAAAGAAGAATTTAATGAAGCGATAGATTATGAAATTGCAGGTAAGATAAGTGAGTATCTTATAAACTCTGAACCTGCCGCTTTAAAACGCCTGGCCAATAAAGATACAGGTATAAAAGCGGTGTTCCGTGATATTATGGAATTCTTTGAAGAAATAATCCATAAATTAAGCGGAAACAGTGAAAAAGCCTATGCTATGAAAATGGCAAGAAAGTTCAGAGAACTTGCAGGGGATAATGATGTTGTAAAAGGTAAGGATTATATTAGATATTCTATCCATAATATTAAAGGCTTTGGTGATATAGTTTTCCTTGATAAAAAACTGATAAATGCAAGTAGTTTTAATTCGCACAAAGAGGCTATAAAAAAATTTTTTGTAGATAATCTCAAAGATAAAGAAATTACTATTTTAGAAAGTAAGGACGTTGTAAATATTGACCAAATTGGCAAATATTTATATCCAGGAGAAAAAGTAGAAAGATACAGTGAAAAGTTAACTGCGATAGAAATATTGAGCGATATAGTGAAAATAGGGAGAAATAAAAAACATTCAAAGGATTTAATAGTAGATGGAAAAATAAAAAATCATGCTGGATATGACGCATCTAATGGATGGGATTATTATGAAACCCATTTTTGTTTAGATAATACGGGAATAGTGTATGGAGGAACGGTTGTCGTAAGAAAAAGCAAAAATGGCAAAGATTATTTTTATGATTTAAATAATATAAGAGAGGTTGGCTATCAGGACGAGTTGAAAAACTATCCTGTAAAATACGGCCAAACCTCTCTTGAAGACAATATACCACATAAGAAACCTATTGTCAATAATAATTCTATGCAAGATACAAAAAAATATTCCATAACAAAAGATTCTGGCACATCAGAATCTAAAACGGTTGAGAAATTCGAAGCACAAAATAGAACGATGCTTATTTCCCGAAACGACAGTGTTTCTAAAATTGAAGATATAAGACATAAGGTATCGCAAAAGATTTTTAAAGAGTTTTCTATCCCGGTTAACCAAAGAACCGAATTGAAATCTTTAATAAATTCTGCACTTAAGAAAGTGGAGCAGGGAAACACTCCTTCTGACGTTATAACAAGTTCCTTATTTAATCTCCTTGAAAAAAATTCAAAGGTTGTTGACGACAGTATATATAATGAGTATAAAGAATTAAAAGAACTTATTAAAACAACAAAACTTCATTTTTCCGAAGAGGTAAGAAGAGACTTTCCGGAAGCAGAAAGTTTTAGAAGGGCCAATATGGGTAGATTGTTACTTAATCATAATGAGGGTAGGGGAATAGATGATTTTTATCAGGAATTATGTAATTCATACCCAGATGTATTTTCAGATGAAGTTATAAACTCTGCAGACCAGTTAAGAGAAATTTCTGATGTTATAAAATCTATATCAAAGGAAAATATGTCTGTAATTGAAGCTGGAGAAAAGGAAGGTTTGACACGAGAATATTTTGAAGGTATTTTAAAGTCTGCTTTTGATGAATATTTTATCTCTAACTTTGAAAATGAGGTAAGAAAAGGTTCAGATAAAATTACTAACAAGCAGAAACATAAATATATTGAATTAAAATCAGGAAGACCTTACAGCGAACTTACCGAACTTGAAATGAATGATTATAATTCAAAACTAAATAAAGAAATTGAAAATTTCAAGAATGATAAGGATATTGACACTGTTGAAAAGATTTTAAACATGGTGGACAAAAAAAGTAATAATATCATTGATACAACCGAATACATAGAACTTTTTGAGGATGTTCCCGATATTGATAGTTACACTCTTGAGAACTTCCAAACAGTTCCTGCACAGTTTATAAAAGGTAATCAATTGGGAATGACTTTTGACGGCAAGGATATATATAGAAATAATGATATGGTTTCAAATAAATCCAAAGTGGTAAGAAATTGGCTTGGCAACTTAATTGAAAGACCTTTGGAAGATGCTAAAGGAGATTATGTTGACAGGCTTAAGGATAAAGTTAACTATGTTTATAATACGATAGTTAAGGATTTAGGTATTAAAATGGGTTCAAAAGAGTCTGCAGCAGTTCAGTGGTATGGAGAAGGAGTGAAACCACAAAAGAAAGGTACCCCTGTTTCTTATACTCTTCAGGATTTAAAGACGGAATTTCCTGAAAAATGGGAAGATATTGTTAAGGCGGATAAGTTGCTTCGCAAAATGTATAACGATTACATAGACGAAATTAACACAGTTTTAAAACAAATATATCCTAATGTAGAGAAAGATGTTGAAAAATTACAAAAATCTATTGACACTCTTAATGAAAAGAAGGATAGCCTTGATAAAGAAACCAGGAAAAAAGCCAATGAAAAGATTAAAGAACTTGAAGAAAGAATAGATAATTTATACACAAATAGGCGTTTGAGACCAAGAAAGGATTATTATAGACATTTTCAGGAACAAGGTGGGGGTGTATCATCCCTAATGAATATATTAAAAACTGATATTCAAATATCTCCTGATTTAATTAAAATTTCTGAAAATACAAAACCTTTAACCAAATGGTGGGGAGCATTACAACATAGACAAGGCGATAAAAATTATAAGGCTGACGGTGTTGGTGCGATTTTAAATTATATTCCAAATGCAGAATATAAAATTAATATAGAACCATTTATAGGACATATGAGAAAAGTTATCAATTCTTTTATAAAAGATACAACTTTAACAAAAAATGCTAACGGATATATTCAATTCCTTATAGAGTGGACAAATGACTTGGCAGGTAAAACCAATGCCTCAGATAGAAGTGTTCAGAATAAATTATCAAGAAAAATAATGAATGTTGTTGGATGGGTAGGAGGCAGAGCCAGGGCAAATGCTATTGTTGGTAATTTGAGAACTGCAGTTGTTCAAGTATTCAATCTTCCAAATGCTGCAATGTATATCAAGAATCCATTAGACTGGGGAAATGGTATTAAAACTATGGTCCTTGATATAAAGAGTGGAAACAACATTATAAATCAAAGTGTATTTTTAAAAGAAAGATATCTTGATGACGTTTTTTCTAAATTTAAAAAAGGCATTAAATACACACCTGCGAAACTTTGTAATTTAATGCTTACTGCAGGGGATAAAGCGGCAACAACTTATATATGGTATTCTGCTTACTCTGAGGGAGTTAGAAAAAAACTTGAAAACCCTGTTCTCTATGCTGACAGGACAACAAGACGTTCTGTAGCAGGTAGAGGAATTGGCGAACTTCCTCTTATGCAAAAGAGTAAAGTTATCCAGGCAATAGCACCGTTCCAGGTTGAGGTAGCAAACACATGGGAGATAATGAAAGAAAAAGGCAAACAAGGAGATTTAATTGCATTTTTGCTTTATTCTGCATCTGCATGGGCGCTTAATTCTCTCGCCGAATTGGTTTTTGGTGATAAAGTTATTCCTGACATTGTAGATATAATATCAGATATGATAGATAAGTTTAAAGATGACGAACCAATTCATAAGAATATTGGTCAGGCGACGCTTCGTGCGAGTGGAGGAATTATGTCTTCAATGCCTTATGCAAGTGTAATTGCTTCTGCAGTCATTCCTGATGAGGAGCTAAGAGGCGAAATATTCGGCGATGATGACCCTTCGAGATATGGAGTAGGCGTATTTGGTTTGGAACAAATAACAAATATGGTTGCGAAAACAATTGCAGGAACTATCGAAGAAGATGATATTGTTGATTTTGCTGCTTCCTATTTACTTCCGTATGGTGGCAAACAAATTGCAAGAACATATAAAGGGGTTAAGGATATATCTGCAGGAGGCTCGTATACGAATAAGGGGCAGTTGAGATTTCCTATTACTACAGCTGGGGATAAAACAAAAACACTTATGTTTGGTGCATATTCAACTAAAAAGGGTCAGGAATATCTTGAGAAACTCAAACCTTTAGGAGATAAGCAGACAAAGATTTTTAAACAAATGCTTAATCTTCATAATGGTAGAAAATATCAAGATGAAATTTTCTATACCTTTAAAGGTTATTCGGAATATAAGAAACAACTCGGGAAAACTATACTTAGCAAAAAGGAAAGAGAAAAGTATGTAAATACTATGAGTCCTCTTCATGATATGCCTGATTCGCAACATATAAGAGTTTGGTTTATCAATAATGTTGATAGTCAGGAAAAAAACAAATAAATTTAAAAGGATGCAAGAAAAATTGCATCCTTTTTTACACTCTACTTTTCAAAGTTATATTATTTTTTATTTTGACACCAAATTTGACACCGAATAATATGTATTTTTATGATATTTTATGAAATTATTTGTTGCTTGGAAAAACAATTAAAAGCCTTGATACAACTGTGTTTTACTGTCATATCAAGGCTTTTAATTATGGCGGAGAAGGAGGGATTTGAACCCTCGCGCCGGTTTCCCGACCTACACCCTTAGCAGGGGCGCCTCTTCGGCCTCTTGAGTACTTCTCCATAACCGAAAAAAATTGTTTATTAAATTGTAGTGGACAGGTTAAAAAACCTGCCCATCACATTTATCTGGCAGAGAGGAAGAGATTCGAACTCTTGGCACTTTCGTGTCACTGGTTTTCAAGACCAGCTCCTTAAACCACTCGGACACCTCTCCATATCAGCAGAACTGATTATAACAAATATATAAATCTTTGTCAACCTTTTTTTATATTTTTTTATTACAAATTTAATATTTGCACATTTTTGACATTTATACTATTGTCATATTAAAATTGTTATGCTAAAATTTGCTTATCAAAATATTTTTTTATCGGTGGTGATAAAGAATGGAAAAACAAAACATAAAAACATATGTGGTAATAAAATACAAATATGAGAAGCAGACTAATAATACAAATGTTCATTCTCATAATTTTTATCAGCTTATGTACATTGCGTCAGGCGAGGGGAATGTTATAATCAAAGAAGACCTTTTAAATGTTAAAAAAGGGGATGTTGTGTTTATAGAGCCTAATGTTAAACACGGAGTTGACCTTAACACAAGTAATATTACCACTTATGAAATAAAGTTTGACATTCTTGATGAAGAAATTGATGCGATAGCGCGTACAATAGGGGTAATTCACTACGAAGAGGATAATAAAATAAAAAACCTTATTTTAAAAATAATTGACGAGTGTAAGGAACTTAGGCCTTATTATAAAAAAAGCGTTGAAAACTTTATATCACAGATAATAATATATCTTACCCGTCAGAAAAGCCTTATGGAAGAAGACGAAGAAAAAATGCTTGTTTCTTATGAGCGTCATTCTTCTTTAGCATCTAAGATAAAGGCGTATATTGATTTTAACTATTCTAAAAAAGTGTCTCTCATAGACCTGGCTGATATGTTCTTAGTATCCCAATCTCACTTATGCAGGGAATTTTCAAAAAACTTTGGACTTTCGCCTATTAAATATTTAAATAACTTAAGAATAGAAAAAGCAAAGGAACTTTTATCAATAAGCGATTATTCGATAGGGGAGATTGCTTATAAAGTGGGTTTTAATGATATTCATTATTTTAGCAGATATTTTAATAAACAGGAAAATGTAAGCCCTGCCAAGTACAGAAAAACAATAAGAGATGTGCTGGTATTTACGGTTACATAGTATAAAAACAGTAAACAGGTGGTTTTATGAACAATACTCCAAATTCATTAAGAAAACATATAGGTATTTTCGGAGATACCAATTCGGGAAAATCTCAACTATTTAATAAAATTATAAATCAGCCCCTTGCAGTAGTTTCTGACCAGGAAGGAACAACGACAGATCCAGTAAAAAAAGCGATGGAACTTATTGGTTTTGGCCCAGTTGTGTTTATTGACACTGCAGGTACAAATGATACTACCACTTTAGGCAAGGAAAGAAACAAAAAAACATATGACATTTTAAATCAGGTGGACTTTGGTATAATAGTTGTTGACTTTAAAAACTATAATGAGAAAACTTATAAAACCCTAAAAGAAAATTTAGAAAAAAATAATACTGAGTTTTTAACCGTTATCTCTAAATCAGATTTATTAGATAGTTGCGAAAAGCAGGATGCAATAACAAAATTTAAAAATGCTTATTTTGTTTCATCATTTGATGAAGAAAGCGTTGATAAATTAAAAGAAGTTCTCATACTTAAACTTAAAGAGGAAAAAAAGGAAGACGGACTACTTTCAGGACTTGTAAATAAAGATGATAATATAGTGCTGGTTATTCCTGTTGATTCAGAAGCGCCGGAGGGAAGACTTATACTTCCTCAGGTGCAGACTATAAGAAGTTGCCTTGATATTGGTGCGTACTGCCATATATGCAACGAAAATAATTTAGAAAATCTTTTAAATAAAATAAAGGCTGAGCTTGTTATTACCGATTCACAAGCATTTAAAAAAGTTAATGAAATTGTGCCAAAAAATTTAAGGCTTACATCCTTTTCAATGCTTCTTGCAAGACAAAAGGGAGATTTTGAAACCTTATTTAAAAGTGCACAAGCGATAGACAGCCTTAAAGACGGAGACTTTGTTTTAATAAGCGAGGTATGTACTCATAACACTTCTCACGAGGATATTGCAAGAGTTAAAATTCCAAATCTATTAAAAAAGAAAACAGGAAAAGAAATTAACTTTGAATTTTCATCAGGCTTTTCTTTCCCCGAAGATTTAGAAAAATACTCTCTTATTATTCATTGCGGAGGCTGTATGATAACTAAAAAAGCAATGGAATCAAGAATAAAAACGGTTAAAGAAAAAAGAATTCCTATAACTAATTTTGGTGTTATATTAGCATATCTTACAGGGGCATATGAAAGGCAGAAATTTTATTTTCAGTAAATATTTAACTAAAATTTTACAAAATACAAACAAGATTTATACATTTATTACAAAAAATGCTTGATTTTTGAAAAATTTTGTGCTAATCTTAACTTGAACGCGTTTTTTATTTAGGATAAACGCGTATTTTTGCCATATTCGGCATTATATGTAAGGTCGGAAAATTCCGACAATAACTTTCAATTTAATCTTTATAAATATCAGGGCGAAAGAGGCGGCCGCGCAAACTTCAAATATGCGAAACAGTTTCTTAATAAATCAGTATGGAGGAAAACCATGAAAAGATTTTTTTGTTTAATTTTAACACTGGCACTAATCTTATCAACTTTACCGTTTGGGGGTGTAATGGCTGCTGCAACTCCAATATACGAGTATTCTTTTGAGAATGTTGCTTCCAGACTTGGTGATTGGGCATATTTTGGTGCTGCAAACGCAAATACTGCATATGTAACAAATGAAGAAGCATATGACGGAAACAGCAGTGTATATTTAGTTGACACTTCTGAAAGTGGCGCGTACGGTATTGGATCGCCTGCAATCAACGTAACAGGTGGACAGTCTTACACTGTAAGCGGATATTTTAATATTTTAAGTGGTAAACTAACAGTTTATGTAAAATATTTTAACGGTTCAACTCAGGTTGGGGTTATGTCTTTCGCTCCATCACCAAAAGGTGGATGGTATCCAGGATGGAGTATGGTAACAGTTCCTGCAAATGCAACTTCAATGAGAGTTCAGGTAGTATTTGACTCAACAATCGTTGGTGAAGCATATATAGATAAAATGGAAGTTTATCCTGGCGAATTTGAACCAGAAATTCCAGATGTAGAATTTATAGCACCTGCACAGCAGGCACCAGTGGATGCAGATATTGTAAAACCTGTTGACGGAAAACTTCAGTATAAAACATATAACAGCCAGGGAGATAAAATGTCTGACTTCTCTTATGCAGGTTTTTATGGTGGAGAATATGAACTTCCTGTTACTGAAAACCTTGATGTGGCAGCAACTGTTCAGGCAAGAGGCAACCAGTTAGATGATACTGCAAATATTCAGGCTGCGATTGATACTGCTACTCAGTTATATAAGCAGGACGGTAAGATGCGTGTTGTAAAACTTAAGGCAGGAAGATATTATATAGGCTCAACAATTAATCTTAAGAGCGGGGTTGTGCTTTCCGGTGAAGGTCAGGGCCCTACAGGTACAGTTCTTTATGCTAATAATGCAGCATCATATGTTATGATCAGTATTCTTGGTGCATGGCAAAATGATATAGCCGCAGATTATTATATAACAGATAGTTATGTTAAATCAGGAAGCAGAACTTTTAATCTAAGCGCTGCAAATGCAGCTAAATTATCAGTTGGGCAGAAAATCACTATAACCCAGCCTTCTACTGAAGCATGGTCAGAAGCATTAGGTATGTCAGGAATTAAGAACAATAATGGCGGAGATGCTTCATGGGACGGACAATATATCAATAACGGTACATATTATGTTCCTGAATTTACAATCTATACTGAAAGAACTATAACTGCTATTGACGGAACACAGATTACAGTTGATTTTCCTTTCTATGTTCCAATTAATACAAGTTTAACACCTACATATATAAGAGCACATCAACCTACTGTAGTACAGGCAACAGATATCGGTGTGGAAAATATGAGATTTGAATCTTACTATAACGGAACACCTACTGACGAAGCTCATGCTAAATCAGCAATCGAAGTTAAATATGCTGAAAATGTATTCGTAAGAGATGTAACAGGTAAACATTTCTACTACAGTGTAGTTGACTTATATGAAGGTTCAAAACAGATAACAGTAAGAAACTGCTCATCTTTAGAACCTATTTCCAAAATGGCAGGGGACAGAAGATATCCTTTCCATGTTACAGGTGGTAACAACAAGGCTACTCAGCAGATATTATTCACAGGTTGTTATTCTAACGACGCAAGACATGACTATGCTACAAGTAAAACAATAACAGGTCCTATAGCATATGTTGATAATATTGCAGACAGTGCTAACTTTGCTTCTGAAACTCACTATGCGTGGTCAACAGGGGTTCTTTATGATAATGTTTATCAGGTACCTAACTCATCTTACGGTATGATTGCTGTAGCAAACCGTGGTTACTATGGTACAGATGCATCTCACGGATGGTCTGCTGTTGGTTGTGTAGTATGGAATTCACTTGCATCTACAATTATTTCTCATAAACCACCGCTAACATATCAGAACTTTGCAGTTGGTATCTGGGGAAATTATACAGACACAGCTGCATCTTCTGCTAAAGCTGCAAACATTGCAACATATCAGGCTGCATACAAATATGTAGGCTCAAACGGACAGGAAGTAGGTCCTACTGCTGCTAACTTTGCAACATCTAATAATACATCTATCGTAGGTGATTCATACAAAGAATCAGTTACAGGTGCAGTTAACCCAAGATCATTATTTAAAGCACAGTTATCAGAAAGATATACAGGAACTATAAATAACGCAAGAGCAAATGCTCCTATTCTTATAGATCCTAAACCAGATAAAGAAACTGATGAAAATCAGGTTAAAATTTCAGGTATCTACCAGCTTGGAGCAACTAAAGTTACAATTTATATAGACAACGTTCCATATAATGCTCCATTAGATCCAACAACAAATAAATTTGAATATACTGCTACTTTAGCAGACGGTGTTCATAAAATCTATGCAACTCAGACAATTGACGGATATGAAGGATGTAAATCTGCAGACAGATTTGTTATTGTAAATAAAGTATACGATAACCACGAATATTTACAGAGTGTATATTCTATGGATAAAGTTACAATGCTTAACAATGACACAAGACTTACATATGACGATTACCAGAACTATGAAGAAGTTGACTTTACTAAGTTAGCAATCGAATATACAAGTCCATTCTCAGGCGTAGCAACTGCTGGCGACCCTATAACAGTAAAGAGCCAGGAAGGCAGACTTAGCATTACAACTCCATACGCAGCACTTGCAACAAGACTTTCAACATACCCAGGTTACAGAATTAAAGAATACGGCGTTGTATTCTCTTCGTCTTCATCAAATGCTACAATAGGTAATTGTGATGAACAAGTTCAGGGAGCAATCGCTCTTACAGACTTCTATGCATACGGAGTATTATTCCACAATTTAAGATTACAAAAACAGTATTATATCAGACCATATGCTATATACGAAGATATCAAAAATCCTGAAAATGCAGGGGAAGAATATGTAGTATACGGTGCTGCATCAGGTTACAATATTACTGAATAATTAAAAAACCAAATTAAAAAGCCAAGTGTTTTTACACTTGGCTTTTTTGTATAGTTATCACTTGATAAATAATAATGCAACAAGCACCATAAGAAGCATATTATCCTGACAGTCTTCGTTATAGAGTAAAAACAAAAGTCCTAAAATAAGTAAGTCTTCATTGTTTATTCCTGAAAATAAATTCCTGGAAGTATTTTGTTTTTTACAGGGTTTTACATTACAGTTATCATTTATTATTTCTTTTGGAATAAGTTTTTCTTCATTTTTTTTAACTGGTTCACTCTGATATGTCTGATACATTACTAACATCCTTTAACTTAAAATCACCGGCAATATTTATAAGCCTTATAAGCCTTATTGCCAAATCAATATTTCCTGCTCTTTTTTCTTTAAGATACGGTCTTATGGAATTAAGCAGGTCTATTCGGTTATCCTGCCTGTTAAACCCCTGCATCACTCTGCCCATAAGGGACATCATTTCCTCCCCGAATATATCCTGATTAGTGTTTGTTGATTTATTTGACCCTAATAACTCTGCTACCCCCTGAATTTTATCTCTTGATTCAGGGTTTGAAAACATATCCGTAATGGAAGAGAGTAAATCATTGCTATCCATATATTCCTCCTATATACCGGACTTAAAATTTTTCACAAATTCTCTTAAATCCGGGTCGTCTACCTTATCAGGATTTATATTTTTTAAAATACCCTTAAGGGAATCTTTATCCATATCCTTGATTTTTGCCATAAGTTCTTCTTTTTGTTTATCTGAGAGCATAGAATTGATTTTATTTTTTGCTCTGTTAAAAACTGTTTCGTTAATATTATTCATAAAAAACTCCCCCCTTGGTTTATAATTATGTATCAGGGTATCTTAAAATGATTAAAAAGGCAAAAAATGTTCTTAATAGGTGTTGAAACTTTCATTTTAAAGTGATATAATTAAAAAAAATATGATTAAAAAAGGGTGGTTTAAAATGGCATATGTAAATTTAGATGCTAAAATTGTTAGAAAATACTGTGAAGATGTATTTGAAAAAAGAGGTTTTACAGCTGAAGAAAGTAAAACTATTGTTGATGTTTTACTTACAGCAGACCTTTACGGAATAGAATCTCACGGTATTCAGAGACTTATCCGTTATCATAAAGCTATTGAAGAAGGTTCAATAGCAGTTGATGCTAAACCTGAGTTAGTATTTGAAACTCCTATTTCTGCAGTTTTTGATGCTCCTAAATCAATGGGTCAGGTTGTTGGTAAAATGGGTATGGAACTTGCTATTAAAAAAGCAAAAGAGCATGGTATAGGCGCAGTTGTTGTAAGAGGTTCTAACCACTACGGTATCGCAGGTTACTATACAAAGATGGCTGCTGATAATGACCTTCTTGGTATCTGTATGACAAATACTGAAGCTATCGCTATTCCTACATACGGTAAAAAAGCAATGCTTGGTACAAGCCCTATCGCAGTTTGTATGCCTGCCGACCCTGTTGACTTCTGGTATGACGTTGCTACAACAGTTGTTACAAGAGGTAAACTTGAAGTTTATAATAAAAAAGAAGCTCCTCTTCCTCAGGGATGGGCTGCTGACGAAAACGGTGCTGACTGTGACGAAGCATCAAGAGTTCTTAAAAACATTATCGGTAAACTTGGCGGAGGTATTTTCCCTCTTGGCGGATGCACAGAAGAAAGCGGTTCTCACAAAGGTTACGGTTTAGGAATCATTGTTGAAATGTTTACTTCTATTTTCGCAGGTGGAACAACTTCTCCACACGTTAAAAACAGTGGTAATGCTGATACTTCATTCTGTTTCTGGGCAATCGATTACGGAATGTTTGGAGATAAGAAAGAAATCAAAGACCGTATGAGCCTTCTTCTAAAAGAATTAAGAGAAAGCCCTAAAGCAGACGGACATGACAGAATTTTCACTCACGGTGAAAAAGAAGTTGAATCTATGGCTGAAAAATTAGTTACAGGTATTCCTGCTAACGAAAAAACTATTGCAGAACTTAAAGAAATCGGTCAGGTTGTTGGGTTAGATTACGATGCATATTTCAATGCGTAAAATAATAAAAAGGATGGTTTTATAATGGATATTAAAGAAAGAGCACTTAAAGCCCACGAAGAATGGGCAGGTAAAATTGAAGTTATATCAAGAGCAAAAGTAGAAAATAAAGACGATTTATCAGTTGCATACACACCAGGTGTTGCTGAGCCTTGTCTAAAAATTTCTGAAGATGTATCTTTATCTTATAAATATACCCGTCGTTCCAATATGGTTGCAGTTATAACAGACGGTACTGCTGTATTAGGCTTAGGCGATATCGGCCCTGAAGCAGGTATGCCTGTTATGGAAGGTAAATGTGTATTATTCAAAGCATTTGCTGATGTTGACGCTTTTCCTCTATGTGTAAGAACAAAAGATGTTGACGAAATTGTATTTATTGTTGAAAAACTTGCAGGTTCATTTGGCGGAGTTAACTTAGAAGATATTTCTGCTCCTCGTTGTTTTGAAATCGAAAAGAAATTAAAGGAAAAATGCGATATTCCGATTTTCCACGATGACCAGCAC
The DNA here is from genome assembly GCA_017554615.1 of Clostridia bacterium. NCBI lineage: Bacteria > Bacillati > Bacillota > Clostridia > Clostridia bacterium. Next base: position 26,024 of record JAFZHY010000010.1, on the reverse strand, counting down.
GGAACAGCAGTTGTTACACTTGCTGCTATGATGAATGCGCTAAAATATGTTAAAAAAGATATTTCCAAGATAGAAGTTGTTGTTAACGGTTCTGGTGCTGCCGGTATCGCTATTACAAAACTTCTTATGAGCATGGGTCTTAAAAAGGTTATCCTTTGCGATACAAAGGGTGCTATTTATAAGGGAAGAGATAATCTTAACCCTATTAAAGCAGAAATGGCTGAAATTTCTAACCTTGAACTTAAAAAAGGCAGTTTAGAAGATGTTATCGTTGGCGCAGACGTATTTATCGGCGTTTCTGCTCCAGGAAGTTTAACACCTGAAATGGTTAAAACAATGGCAAAAGACCCTATCGTATTTGCTATGGCTAACCCTACACCTGAAATTATGCCTGACCTTGCAAAAGAAGCAGGAGTTAAAATTATGGGTACAGGAAGAAGCGACTTCCCTAACCAGATTAACAATGTTCTTGCATTCCCTGGTATATTCAGAGGTGCTTTTGACGCTAAAGCAACAGATATCAATGACGAAATGAAAATTGCTGCTGCAACAGCGATTGCTAACATTATTAAAGAAGAAGAAATTACTCCTGAATATGTTATCCCTGCAGCATTTGACGAAAGAGTTGCCCCTGCAGTTGCAAAAGCAGTTGCCGAAGCAGCAAGAAAAACAGGAGTTTGCAGAGATTAGTTTTAATAATTGCAAAGTTTGAGGTGTTTTTATGCATAAAGTATTTGCTAACAGCGAAGTTCCAAAGGGTACTTATATTTGCTTAAACTGTGGCACAGAGCAGGTTATAGAAGAAAAGGATATTCTTCTTTCTTGCCCTGAGTGCGGTATGGAAGAATATAAGGCAACAATTATTATGGAAATTACGCCTGAAGAACTTAAAAAGAAATTTATAGAATGTATAAAACTTCTTGCAATCAGTTGTTATCTTTTTGAAAAAAAGAAGATAAATGAGTTTTTAAATGTTATGGCAATTAACCTTCGTATGCTTTTATGCGACGGAGAAAATTCTCTTCTTCCAAAAATTCTAGGAGAGCCTTTATTCCACAAAGGAAGAATATCTTTTGAAGATAATGTTATTCATCCTGATTCTCTCTTTTCTTTAGAGGATAAACTTACTTTGGATGCATTTTTGTATCAGACAGTTATAAAAAGAGAGGGCAGCCGTTCGGTTACTGTGGGTAAGATGATAAAGGCAGTTGCAAATAAATGCGGAGGCGCACATATAGACACCGAACTTTCAGAAGACTTTTATCTTGCTTCATCTGTGAGTAAATATTACTTTATTGTTATAGCAAAGTATGTTATTAAAATGGCAGGATATGATTATGATAAAATAATCAGTGAATTTTTAAATAACATAGGATAATTTATGAGGGGTTGAAGTAGCATTACTGTCAACCCCTTTAATTTACAGGAGACAAAATGAAAATAGAAATTTCAAAACCCTTGTTTTTTGGCGATGAGGGAAAATATATACAAGACGCACTTGATAAATGCCAGATTTCATATAAAGGCGACAATATAGATAAGATGACTACAATGCTTAAAGATGCAACAGATATGCCATATGCTCTGCTTCTTGCAAATGGTACTGCAGGAATTCATCTTGCCTTAAAAGCACTTGATGTATCAGATTCTGATATTGTTTTTTGCCCTACACTTACATACTGCGGAACTATATATCCGATTATTTATGAAAGAGCAATTCCTGTGTTTATCGACTGTAAGGAAGATGGCACAATGGACGAAGAGTGTTTAAAAAAAACATTTGAAAAGTATAAGGATAATTTGCCAAAATGTGTTATGGCAGTTGATACTTACGGTGCCTCTTTCGATTATGATGCTATAAGAGAAATATGCGATTTGTACAGCGTTCCTCTTATTTCAGACAGTGCAGAATCTTTAGGCGGAATGTATAAGGACAAAAAATGCGGGTCTTACGGGGATATATCAGTTATATCCTTTAGTTATTCCAAGATAGTTACTACATCTATGGGTGGCGCAGTTTTAACACGAAACGAAAGTTTTTATGAAAAGATGAAATATCTTGCCAATCAGGCAAAAGCAAAATCAACTGCATATATTCATAAAGAGGTTGGCTACAATTATCTTATGAGTAATATTAACGCAGGGCTTGGGGTAAGCCAGTTAAAAAGGCTTGATTTTTTACTTGACAGAAAAAGAGAAATATTTAATACCTATAAAAAAGGTTTTTCTAACTTAAAGGGTGTAAAACTTATATCCGATAAAGAAGGCTCTTCCTATTGGCAAAACGGTATTATTTTAGAAAATGGTAAAGCAGAATTTGTTACCGATAAAATGATTGAAATGGGAATAGAAGTAAGGCGTGGGTTTAACCCTATGCATACTCAGGAAGCATTTAATTCATTTGATTATATAACTATAAATAATGTTTCCGAAGATTTATTTAGAAAAACTGTTCTTCTTCCGTCAGGAAACGGAACGACAAATGAGGAACTTAAATTTATTATTGATTCACTAACGAGCATTATAGGAGGATAAATATGGACACAGTAGTTGAAAACAGACGAGGAATAATTGCCACAGCCATTTTAAATCATCTTCTTTGTGCTGTGCTTAGTATTTTACTTTATCTTATAGTTTTTTCATGGGCGATTGAAAGATGGGAATATGCAACAGTTATATTCTCGGTTGCAACAAGTATATATTATATGTCAAGAGTGTATGCGTACACATTTGATCAGCCGAAACTTGATAAGATATTAAAGAAAAAATATGATTATCTTATGCCTCTTAAAATTGGCGGAGCATCAGGTCTTATAATTTTTATAATATCTGCAACTCATTTTCTTATATACTCGCTAAATGCAAAGATAGGTACAATTTTTGGCATAATAGCAAGGTTTTTAAACTTTCCTTTTGTTTATTTTTTCCACGGATATGACGGAAAGGGTTTTAACTTTTTAATGGTTATAATTATAAGTATCTTGCCGATTATAGTATCTTATATTGCATATATTTTAAGCGTAAAAGACTGGTCTTTAACAAAGGTACACGATAATATAGTATACGAAAAAAGAAAGAAATAATAGTTATGGAAAAATGGCTGCTTGTAGCACTTAATGCTAAATACTCGCACACTTCTTTATCTGTAAGAAGTATTGTATCCTATGTAAAAAATAAGGGATATAATAATATAGATTTTTTTGAGGGAACAATTAATGACGAGTATTTTTATCTTTTAAAAAACATATTAAAGGATAACCCTCAGGTAATAGGCTTTTCAACATATATCTGGAATGTTGAACTTGTAAAAAAACTTACTTTTGATATTAAGAAGATAAATGAGAATATAAAGATTTTTTTAGGCGGACCAGAGGTAAGTTATAATAAAAATGTGTTCTTAGAAATTCCTCATATAGATTTTATAATAAGAGGCGAGGGAGAAATTCCTGTATTAAAATTATTAGAAGGTAAAGATAATATAGACGGAGTTTCAAAAAGCGACAGTGAATATTCTTTTTCCGAAATGGAGGATATGGCAAACATTCCTTTTTGCTACGAGGGAGAACTCGAAAGTCTTAAAAACCGTGCAGTATATTATGAAACATCTCGAGGCTGTCCTTTTAAATGTGCTTTTTGCATATCTTCTTTGACAAAAGGGGTAAGAACTCTTCCTTTAGACAGAGTTTTTAAGGAAATTGATTTATTTTCCGATATGAAAATAAAGAGAGTAAAATTAGTAGACAGAACTTTTAATTTTGATAAAGAAAGAGCCAAAAAAATTATAGGTTACATTTTATCAAAAAAAAGGGAAACTTGTTTTCACTTTGAGATAGGCGCAGATTTACTTGACAAAGAACTTATGGATATTATAAAAAATGCAGATTATAATACCATTCAGTTTGAAGCGGGAATTCAGTCTACCAACGAAGAAACTTTAAGACTTTGCGACAGGGCAACCGATATGGAAAAACTTAAAAATAATCTTTTGTATTTAAAAGACTCTAAGGTAAGAATTCATCTTGACTTAATAGCAGGTCTTCCGAACGAAGATTATGAAAGTTTTAAGAAAAGTTTTAATGAGGTTTATTTAATTTCCCCAAAAGTTATTCAGGTAGGGTTTTTAAAACTTCTTCACGGTTCAAAACTAAGAGAAGAAAAAGAAAAGTATAATTATAAGTTTAGAAGCACTGCACCATACGAAATTCTTAAGAATGATTGTTTATCCTTTTTTGAACTTATGGATATTAAAAAAGTAGATAAATCGGTGGATGCATATTTTAACAGTGGCATTTTTAAAAATTCTCTAAACTATATCTTTAATAATTATGATATTTTACCATTTGATTTTTATCTTAGGTTAGGCGAAAAAATGGGGGACGAAAAACTTTCTTTAAAAGATAAATTTTATATTTTATCTACTTTTTATAAAGACGATAAAGAGTTTATGGAATATTTAAAATTAGATTATGTCCTAAAAGAAAGAGGCACTTTACCTCAATTTTTTAAAAACTTTAAATCAAAAGAAAATATATCAAAAATAAATGAATTTTTAAGAGAAAAAGGTCAGGAAATTTTAAAAGTTTCTGATAAATATAATAATTTTATAAAATATATTGATTTTGAAATTTTTGAATTTGAAAGTAGAAAATATCTTTATCTTATAGACAGAAAGAACAATAATATAATAAAAGTGATTGATGAATGATTGATGAATGATTGATGCAACGGATAAAACAGGATAGAGTTATATGACATAATTTCTGTTAAAAATGTTGATTTACCAAAAGTAAAACAAGATGTATCTCTTATTTCAATTTACAAATTTCTTGAAAAATATAATATATAAAAGAGAAAAAACTAACTTTTTATAAGTTAGTTTTTTTAACTTTATCTTTTTCTGTAAGGTTTTCTATCATCAGTAAGTTCAAGTATATAGTCAACGGAAGTTTGGAAATAATTTGCTAATTTAATAAGAGTGTCAATGGGCATCTGGCGTTGTCCATTTTCATATTGGGAATAGGTGTTTTGTTTTATATTAAGATAATTTGCTAACTCTTTTTGTGTAATATCAGCATCTTCCCTTAAATCTCTTAATCTCATTTAATATCACCCCAAAGGTATTATATTAAATCACAAAATGAGATATTGACTTATATCTCAATTTGTGATATTATTGTGCTACAACATAATAATATTATTCAAAAATATCTAACTTTAGGTTTGTTAAATTTTTTCAAGACTTGTATAAGATGAAAAAGAGCGAGAGTATTTAATGTAATGAAAAAAGTTGAAATAAAAATATATATAATAGGGTTTCTTGCTTTGCTTATAGGTGTTTTTATATATATTTTGGCGCGACCTGATACATATATTTCAAAAATGTTTTTTTCTATTGTATCTAATGATTTATATATATTGAAATACGATAATGCATTTATAAAAATAGCCAAAATATATTTAGCTGATTTTTTATGGGCATTAAGTTTGGTATGCTTTTTATATATAGTCTATAAACCTTTTGAAAAAAGAAAATTGATGAGTATACTTTGTACAGGTATATTTGGTACATTGTGGGAGGCAATGCAATTTTTACATTTTATGAGAGGTACAGGAGATTATGTTGATATTTTAGTTTACTGGTCAGCAGGTTTTTTAATAATCTTATTAACAAGGGAGGAGGGGAAAGCAAAATGAAAAAGAAAATTTTAAGTTTATTATTAAGTATATTTGTTTTAGGAATATTTTTGTTGTTTGCTGTTGGTAGTGGGGAAAGCACAACAACAGATCAGGGGAACGGAACAGTTGAAGAAAGTTTAACAGATTCAACAAAATTAGGAAACTATAATATAGAAATTAAAAGTTGCCGTTTAGCAAAAGACTATGATGGAAAAGATATAGTGATAGTAACATACAGTTACACAAATAATTCAGAAAACCCTGCTGCGTTTACATTTACATTTGACGATTCAGCATTCCAAAACGGAATTGGTTTGCCTAAATCTTACTTTGTTTCTGACAGTGCGAATTACAACAGTGATAATCAAAACAAAGAAATTAAAAAAGGCGCTACTTTAGATGTAGAGGTTGCTTACGAGTTAGAAGATACAACATCTAATATAGAAGTAGAAGTAAAAGAACTTATAAGTTTTAGTGACGATATGGTTAAGAAAACTTTTTCACTTGCAAAATAAAGAAGGGGAAATAGCATTATGAAAAAAATCAGTAAGGTTGCACTTGTTGCGACAATTTTATCAACATTATATTCGGTTTATTTAATCTCATATTTTGTTGGAGGGGTTGCAACTTCGTCAGGAACAGAACAAATAGGGGGAGCGATAGCAACAGCGCTGGTAATGCCTCATATGACAGTGTTCCTTTTAGGAGCAGTATTTGGATGGTTAGGTTGTTTTTTAAAGGCTTCGTGGTCTTTGTTGGTTGCAGCAATTTTATATAGTGTAGCAACTGTATTGTTTATGGTGTACGCATTGTTCTGTATTCCAATGATTGTTTTAGGTTTTATAGGTTACTCAAAACAGAAAAAAATAAATATCACTAACCAACAAGTAGCCAATGAATAAGTATATTGACTAAATAAAATTCCCATTTGGAGTTTAACCCAAATGGGAATTTTTTAGGAGATAGGTAAAAATGTTCATAGCAAAAAGTTTTTAAATTTTAAGATTTTTAAGTTTCTTAAAAATCTTTACCTTATGAGAATTAACGCAACAAGGTTCTCCAAAATTCTCGAACTTTAGTTCGTTAGAATTTTGTGAGGTTCTTATAAATGCTGCTTTAAATATTTAAATAGGTAATATAATTTACTTTTTGCGATCCAAGCGTTTTTAACATCTCATTTTTTAATCTATCACAACAACTGGTTTAATTAGGTCATGTGGTTTATCTTTCATTAAAAGAAGCGCCTCTTCGATTTTATCAAAACCGTGGAAAACATGGGTAACAAGTTTTTTAGTATCAAGTTTACCGTTTGATATAAGGGCTGCCATTTTTTCCATTTTCATTCTTCCACCTGGTGTAAGGCCGCCTGTTATTGTTTTATGCCCCATACCAACGCCCCATTCAACTCTTGGGATATTGATAGTTTCGCCCTCGCCAAGATAGTTTACATTTGAAACTATACCTCCTGGTTTAACAACTTTTACTGCTTGTGAGAAAGTATCATTATCCCCACCTGCAATAATAACTCGGTCTACGCCCTTGTTATTTGTAAGTTTAAAAACATTAGAAACTATATCTTTGTCTTTATAACTTATAATATCGGTTGCACCATATTCTCTTGCAACCTTTTTGCAAATTTCTCTCGAGCCTACTGCAATAATTTTTGATGCACCTCTAAGGTTTGCCCCTGCTACTGCCATAAGACCGACAGGGCCGATACCAATAACAAGAACTGTATCGCCGAAGTTTATCTTTGCAAGTTCTGCACCATGAAAGCCTGTAACCACCATATCAGGGAGCATAACTGCACTTATCGGGTCTACATTTTCGGGAAGATGCGCAAGGTTTGCATCTGCCTCGTTAACATGGCAGTACTCTGCAAACACTCCGTCTTTATAGTTTGAGAATTTCCAGCCTGAGAGCATACCGGAAGAGTGCATAGGATATCCTTCCTGAGTTGCAACAGTGCCCCAGTCAGGAGTAATAGCAGGAACTATAACTTTATCTCCCACTTTAAAGTCTTTTACAAGTTCTCCCACCTTATAAACTTCTCCAACGCACTCATGCCCTAAAATCATATTTTTTCTCTCGCCGATTGCACCTTTGAATGCAGTGTGGATATCTGATGTGCAAGGTGCAACGCATATTGGCTTTATAATAGCGTCCATAGGCCCGAAATCAGGCATTTCTTTTTCTATCCAGCCTATTTTTCCTATTTCAAGCATGGCAAATGCTTTCATTATTTATCATTCCTTTCGTAAGTATATATTTTATTATAAACTTAATTTGTTATATTATACCTTTAAGGTTATTTATTGACTTAATTTTACAAAAGATGTATAATAAACCATATAAAATAATTTTAGAAGGAATGAACGGTTTGACATTTTTAGATACATTGCAACTTCTTATGGGGCTATTTATCCCTATGGCAATAGGCTTTTTTCTTTACAGAACAAAGATGGTGGATAAAACATTTATAAAGGGCTTATCAGTTCTTTTATATAATGTTTCTCTTCCTTGCTCTATTTTAGATTCTATGATGAAGAGTATAACACTTTCTGAACTTATAAAAACAGCAGTTTTTCCGCTTATTGCCCTTGTGGTTATTATTCTGACCTTTATATTAGGGGTAGTTGTGTCGCTTGTAATTGAAAAGAACTCTAAAAAAAGAAATATTATAATATTTTGTGTAATGATTTCAAACTTTACATTTACAGCGTATCCTATACTTGAGATGCTTTATGGCAAGGATTCAATTTTTTATGCGTCTATGTATAACTTTGTGATGTTTGCTTCTGTGCTTGTTATAGGAACTTTACTTATTAAAAATGCGTCCTGTGATGATATAGACAGGGGTCTTACATTGAAGGATTTAAAAAGTACTCCTTTTTTAGCGCTTATTTTAGGTTTCATATTATTATTTATTCCTGTACAGATACCTGCATTTATTAAAACAACTATTTCACAGTTAAGCGCTACTACAACGCCTTTGGGAGTTCTTCTTACAGGGCTTGTTATTGCCAAGGCAGGAAAGGTAGACTTTAAGAATTTTAAAATATATATAACAAGTGCTTTCAGGCTTATTATAATTCCGATTTCGGCAATTTTTATCTTAAAACTTATAGGCTTTAGCGGAAACTACATATATGTTCCTGCTATTATCCTTGCAAACCCTGTGGCAGTTAATCTTGTAATATTTGCAGAAAATTTTAATTCATATCCTGAAGAATGTGCAAACTATGTGCTTATTACCTCGCTTATTTCTATTATTACATTGCCTGTAGTTTACCATGTGCTTTCAATTATATTATAGAAAGGAAGACGAAAGGTGAGAAATTATCAGTCTGACGATTCCAACAGTTTGTATAAATCTGCCCTGATCGGCTCAAGGTTTGGAGTTGTTAATACGGTATTGGTTTTTACTCCGCTTTTAGTGTCTTTATGGGATAGTAAACCAATCTTTATTTTATACATAGTAATAGGCCTTATTCTGCTTGGGGGAATGCTTATAGTTGCCCTTAGTTATTCTAAAAATTATAATTATGATTTTACAAGTTTAAGGTATCTTTATTATCTTGCAACTCTTTTACTTGTTTTTTTTACAGGTATATTTGTAAAGATAATATTAAAATATTCTTTTAACTTTTCAGGGCTTTATCTTCTTATTTTAGAGTATATCCTAATTGTAATGTCATGTTATGATATTTATAAATCTGCCCATGCAGGTATTATGAGAATGAAAACTCTTTATTTAAGAACTATTAAAAGCCAGTATTTTAAAATCTTTGCAACGGTTTTTTCAGGTGTTCTTACAGCGCTTATATTTCTTACACCCTATTTAATTACTCAGTGAGGCAAATTTATGGAAATAAAAATTTTAAAAAGTAAAAAAGAAAAGAAGAAAACTGTTTTTTTTATAGTATTATCAGTTGTTATATCGGCATATGTATTCCCAAGGCTTAACATTCCTTTGGTTTCGCCTTTTTTACCCTTTGTGTATGCTCTTATATGCTGTCATTTTCTTTTAAAATATACTCTTTCTGAATTTAATTATTTCTTCGGCGAAGAAACCCTTATAATAGAGAGAAAAAACGGATATCGAAGTTTGATAATGCTTAGTGTTAAGTATGATGATATTTTATTTGTTTCGGATAAAAAGAAAAAGGCAGATATTAAATGTGTAGAAAACTGGGAAAAAGAAAGCCTGTTTTTAACCTACAAAAGACAAAATAAAGAAGAAAGCGTAAAAATTCATAAAACAAGCGAACTTATAAACAAATTAAAAGAAAAAGTTGGCGAAAAATTTATAAACGATTAAAAAGGAAGTAACCCCCTATGAGAATGAGAAGAAAAAAACACCGAGACGAAAGGTATGAAAATTGCATAGACCTTGCAATAGAGAGTTTTGACAATATAAAAAGCCTTAAAGATATTTTTTATAATGATAACCCTATACATATTGAAATAGGCTGTGGCAAGGGAAGATTTATGTTAAACCTTGCAAAACTTAACCCTGATATAAACTATATAGCCATAGAAAAAAGCCTTGATGTTATCATTATGGCAATGGAAAAGATTAAGGAAAGCGGCATTACAAATGTTAAATTCTTTGCAGGGGATGTTGAAAAGTTAAGAGAAAAAGGGTATGAAAGTGAAGTTTCAAGAATCTATGTTAATTTCTGCGACCCTTGGAAAAAGAGCGGTCAGGCAAAAAGAAGGCTTACCCATGCAAACTATCTGTCATTATACGAAAAACTGCTTAAAGAAAACGGAGAACTTTTCTTTAAAACAGATAACAGAAAACTTTTTGAGTTTTCTCTAAATTCCTTTGCAGCCTTTCCTTTAAAGATGCAAAATATATCTTTAGACCTTCATAATTCAGGATATGAGGGGAATATTATGACCGAGTATGAAGAAAACTTTTCTTCACAGGGTTTTCCGATTTTTAGATGCGAGTGTGTGTTTAATATAAAAAAATAATTGCCAAAAAAAAGAGAAAAGAAATACAATTCTTTTCTCTTTTTAATATTGAAAAAAGGGTCTCTTTATAGTATAATATAATTAACTAATTATAAGGATGGGATTATATGCCTATAAAAATACCTGATAATCTTCCTGCAAGAAAACTTTTAGAGGGCGAAAATATTTTCGTTATGACCAGTAAACGTGCCTTAAAGCAGGATATCAGACCGCTTAAAATATTGCTTTTTAACCTGATGCCCACAAAGATTGTTACCGAAACGCAACTTTTAAGGCTGCTTGGGAACAGTCCTTTGCAGGTAGAAGTATCTTTTATGACAACTAAGTCCTACGAATCGAAGAACACTCCTCAGGAGCATCTTATAAATTTCTATGGAACGTTTGACGATTTTAAGAATGAAAAGTTTGACGGGATGATTATAACAGGCGCTCCCGTTGAGCAGATGGATTTTTGTAAGGTAGACTATTGGGACGAACTTTGCGAAATTATGGAATGGTCAAAAACCAATGTTCATTCCACACTTCATATATGCTGGGGTGCTCAGGCAGGGCTTTTCTATCATTACGGTATAGATAAGTATCCGCTTAATAAAAAAATGTTTGGCATATTTGAGCATAAGATAAACAGAAAATATAATAAACTTTTAAGAGGGTTTGACGAAGTCTTTTTAGCCCCTCATTCAAGACACACTTATATAAAGAAAGAAGATATAAAAAAGCATGAAGAATTAAAAATTCTTGCGGAGTCTAAAGAAGCAGGTGTTCTTCTTTGTTCAAACAAGGGAGGCAGGCAGATTTTTATAACCGGTCATCTTGAATATGATGCAGATACTTTAAAATTAGAGTATGAAAGAGATGTTAGCAGGGGGCTTAGTATAGAAATTCCGAAAAACTATTTTCCTGGGGATAACCCTTTGAAAAAACCGGTGCTTAAATGGAGAGCAAATGCCAGTCTTTTCTTCTCAAACTGGCTTAACTATTATGTATATCAAACCACGCCATATGATATTAATACAGTGAATTAGGGGGATTCTACGATGAATGTTAATGCGCTTAAGAAAACAGCAAACGAAGTAAGAAAAGGAATAATTGAGTCCACATACAATGCAAAATGCGGTCATCCCGGAGGCTCACTTTCTTGTGCAGATATTATAACTTATCTGTACTTTGAAAAAATGAATATAAAGGTGGACGAGCCTAAATGGGATAAAAGAGACCGTTTTGTATTATCAAAGGGGCATTGTGCACCTGCTTTATATGCAGTATTGGCAGAGGTAGGCTTTATTCCAAAAGAAGATTTAAAAACTCTAAGAAAGATAAACTCATATCTTCAGGGGCATCCTGATATGAATAAAGTTCCAGGCGTTGATATGTCAACAGGGTCATTAGGTCAGGGAATATCTGCGGCAGCAGGTATGGCATTATCTTCTAAAATCTCCGATAATAAATTTAATGTATATACAGTTTTGGGAGACGGAGAAATTTCTGAAGGACAAGTTTGGGAAGCGCTTTTATTTGCATCGGCAAAAGGGCTTAGCAATTTATGCGTTATAGTTGACAATAACGACTTACAGATTGACGGAAGACTTAGCGAGGTTAACTCTCCGTACCCATTAAAAGAAAAATTTGAAGCGTTCGGCTTTAACACAGTAGAAATAGACGGTCATGATTTTTATGATATTGAAAAGGCTTTAAATAATTTTAGTGAATGTAACACTAAGCCAACAGCCATCATAGCAAAAACAATTAAAGGAAAAGGCGTTTCATTTATGGAAGATGTTTGCGGATGGCATGGTAAAGCACCTAATGAAGAGCAATATAAATTAGCAATGGCTGAGTTGGAAGGGGTTGAATTATAATGAGCGAAGTTAAAAAAATTGCTACAAGAGAAGGCTATGGAGACGGTTTAAAAGAACTTGGCAAAATGTATGATAATTTAATAGTCCTTGATGCTGATTTGGCAGAAGCGACTAAGACAATAAAATTCAAAGAAGAATTCCCTGAAAGATTTTTTGACTGTGGTATAGCAGAAGGCAATATGATTGGCGTTGCGGCAGGTCTTGCTTCAACAGGTAAGGTAGTGTTTGCTTCAAGTTTTGCTATGTTTGCTGCAGGAAGAGCATTTGAGCAAATCAGAAACTCTTTGGGTTATACAAAATTAAATGTTAAAGTTGCCGCATCTCATGGGGGTATATCCGTTGGGGAAGACGGAGCAAGTCATCAATGTAACGAAGACTTTGCTATAATGAGAAGTATTCCAGGAATGGTTGTAATATCACCGTCTGACGCTATCGAAGCAAAAGAAGCAACTATTGCAGCATATAAACATAATGGTCCTTGTTATTTAAGATTCGGAAGACTTGCAGTTGATGTTATAAACGATAACCCTTCATATAAATTTGAACTTGGTAAAGGTATTACCCTAAAAGAGGGAAATGATGTTGCTATTATTGCTACAGGCCTTATGGTAAGCGAAGCGTTAAAAGCAGCAGAAGAACTTGAAAAAGACGGTATATCTGCAAGAGTTATAAATATACATACAATTAAACCTATTGACAGGGAACTGATTTTAAAAGCCGCAAAGGAAACTAAATTTTTAGTAACCTGCGAAGAGCATAATATAATCGGCGGACTTTCAGATGCAGTTTCTCAGGTAGTATGTGAAGAATATCCTGTAAAGGTTGTAAGAGTAGGCGTTTTGGATGTGTTCGGAAAGTCCGGACCTGCAACAGAACTTCTTAAAGAATTCGGTCTTTCAAAAGACGGAATAATAGAAAAAGTAAAGAAGGAATTATAATTGGCAGTTGAAATTATAAAGGCAGAAAGTGATAAAGACTTTCTTGATATTAAAGAGTATGCCCGTATAATATGGAATGAGCATTATATTAAAATTCTTACTAAAGACCAGATAGACTATATGACACTTAATTTTCAGTCAGAAAAATATATAAAGCATCAGGTTTTATACGAGGGGTATGAATATTATAAACTGTCAGATTCCAATACGCCTTGCGGATATTTTGCAATAAAAAAAGAAGAAAAAGCGCTGTTTTTAAGTAAACTTTATCTTTTTTTAGAGCATAGGAAAAAGGGAATAGCAAGAACTGTACTTAACTTTATCTTAGAATATGCAAAGAAAAATAAATTAGATAAAATATACTTAACAGTTAATAAAAATAACAAAGAGTCTATAAAGGTTTATAACCATTTAGGCTTTAGAGTGGCAAAAGAAGAAGTAACCGATATCGGCTCAGGGTTTGTTATGGACGATTATGTTATGGAACTTAAAGTTTAGCACAGGGCGTAAGAAGAGGAATATTTATGTATAATGTAAAATCTAAAAAAGCAGAAGAATTTATAAGTCATGAAGAAATAATTGAAACATTAAAGTATGCAGATGACAATAAATCAAACCTTAATTTAATAGACGAAATTTTAAAAAAGGCAGAACAAAAAAAGGGCCTTAATCACAGGGAAGCGAGTGTTCTTTTAGCGTGTGAAGACAAAGAGGTAAATGAAAGGCTTTATGCTCTGGCAAAGAAAATAAAAGAAGAAATATACGGAAACCGTATAGTTATGTTTGCCCCTTTGTATCTTTCCAACTATTGTGTTAACGGATGTGTTTACTGTCCGTATCACTATAACAATAAATGCATAGCAAGAAGAAAACTTTCTCAGGAAGAAATAGAAAAAGAGGTTATAGCGCTTCAGGATATGGGGCATAAAAGACTTGCCATAGAAGCGGGGGAAGACCCTGTTAATAACCCTATTGAATATATATTAGAATCTATTGATACAATTTATAAAATCAAGCATAAAAACGGTGCAATACGCAGAGTAAATGTTAATATCGCTGCTACCACCGTTGAAAATTATAAAAAACTAAAAGAAGCGGGAATAGGAACATATATCTTATTTCAGGAAACATATCATAAAGAAAGTTATGAGAAACTTCATCCGACAGGCCCTAAGCATAATTACGCTTACCATACCGAAGCGATGGACAGAGCCATGGAGGGTGGTATAGACGATGTCGGCCTTGGCGTGTTATTTGGTCTTGAACTTTTTAGATATGAACTTGCAGCGCTTTTAATGCACGCAGAGCATTTAGAAGCAGTATTTGGCGTAGGCCCTCACACAATAAGCGTTCCGAGAATAAAAAAAGCAACAGGCATTGATACAACTCAGTTTGACAATGGGATAGACGATGATACTTTTGCTAAAATCTGCGCTCTTATCCGTGTGTCCGTTCCGTATACAGGAATGATTATTTCCACAAGAGAGAGCAAAAATATCAGAGAAAAGGTTTTAAAACTTGGTGTATCCCAGATAAGCGGAGCATCTAAAACAAGTGTTGGTGGATATTCACTTGATAATGTGCATGAAGACGAAGATTCTGCCCAGTTTGACATAAGCGATAACAGAACTCTTGACGAGGTTGTTAACTGGCTTATAAAGGCAGGATATATCCCAAGTTTTTGCACTGCGTGTTACAGAGAGGGAAGAACAGGGGACAGGTTTATGAGCCTTGCAAAAAACGGACAGATTCAAAACTGCTGTCATCCTAATGCTCTAATGACCTTACAGGAATACCTTTTAGATTATGCATCAGCCGATACCATCAAGGCAGGAAATAAGATGATAGAAAAAGAACTTAAAAATATCCCTAACGAAAAAACAAGAAAAATTGCAGAAGAAAATATCAGAAAAATTGTAATGGGAGAAAGAGATTTCAGATTTTAATATAAAAATATAAAGGAGTTACTACTATGAATTTAGTATTTGTTGGTTTTAAACACAGACATACCGGAGAAATTTATCACGAAGCAATGGCAAACCCTGATATTAATGTATTAGGTGCATGGGAAGATACCGAAGACGGTAAAAAACTTGCAGACGGGCTTGGCATTGAATTTAATTATGAAACATTAGAAGATGTTTTAAACGACGAAAGAGTAGACGCTATTTGCCTTGGCGGATGCTATGGCGAAAGAGGTCAGGAAGCAATCGCAGCGCTTAAAGCAGGAAAACACGTTTACGGGGATAAACCAATCTGTACATCGTTAGAAGAACTTTACGAAATAGAAAAACTATCAAAAGAAAAAGGTCTTAAAGTAGGATGTTATTTTACAATGAGATTTTCTAAAGGTATGAAAACTATCCGTGAACTTATAAAAGACGGAAAATTAGGGGAAATCGGTGCAGTTAATATGACAGCGCAACACCCTCTTCAGTATGGTGTTCGCCCTATGTGGTACTTTGAAGAAGGCAAACACGGTGGAACAATCAATGATATAGCAATTCATGGTGTAGACTTAATTCGTTTCTTAACAGGCTATGGCCTTAAAAATGTTACATGCGCAAGAACATGGAACCATTTTTCAAAAGAAGTGAAATCTTTTAAAGACTGCGGTCAGTTTATGATAGAACTTGATAACGGTGCAGGGTTTATCGGCGATGTTTCCTATGCTGCTCCTGCAAGTTGCGGTTTTAATCTTGAAACATACTGGAGAATTACTATCTGGGGCACAAAAGGCGTTGTTGAATATAAATTAAAGGGCGGCAAAAAAGAAGTTGGTATTGACAGTTCTGACGGATCTTTATTACAGGTTGCCTTAGACGGTGGAAACGGTTTTGAAGTTTATGACGGCGAAGGTTATAATACAACAGGTTTAGAAGAATTCTTAAAAGACATTAAAGGCGAAGAATCGCTAAATTCTACCGAAAGTGTATTAAAAACCTGTAAAGATATATTAACAGTTCAGGCATATGCAGATAAATTTTAATAAAGTCTTTAAAGACGAGATTAAAAAAGTTTCAAATTTAAGTGTCAAACCAAAACTTTTACTGCATGTATGCTGTGCGCCCTGTCTTAGCGGTGTAATAGATAAAATAAAAGATTTTTTTGATATTACCTTATTTTTCTATAACCCCAATATAAGCCCTAAAGAAGAGTTTGATCTAAGGCTTAATGAGGTTAAGGCGCTTTTAGAGAAATTAAATTTATCCGATATAAAGGTTGCATTAAAAGAGTATGATAACTTCGAGTTTGAAGAAATAGCAGACGGTCTAAAATCTGAAAAAGAGGGTGGGCTAAGGTGTAAAAAGTGTTACCAGTTAAGGCTTGAAAAAACCTTTGAATATGCAAGGTTAAATAATTTTGACTTTGTTACCACCACCTTGTCTGTAAGCCCTTATAAAAATGCAAATCTTTTAAATGAATTGGGTGTTAACTTATCCGAAAAATACGGTGTTAAATACTTAGTATCCGATTTTAAGAAGGATAACGGATATAAAATGTCCTGCGATCTTTCAAAAAAGTTCGGCTTATACAGGCAAAACTACTGCGGATGTGTTTATTCTAAAAAAGAGGCAGATAACAGAATAAGTATAAGCATATATGATAAGATTACTCCTGATGCTAAAAAGATAAGGGAAGAAGTTTTTATAAAAGAGCAGGGGTTTGTAAGTGAGTATGACGATATTGATAAAATTGCCACTCATTTTGTTGCCTTTAGAAAGGGAGAACCTGTTGCTACCCTAAGGCTCTTTTTAGGAGAGGATAAAAAAAGTTATGTCCTTGGAAGACTTGCAGTAAAAAAAGAGTTAAGAGGGGAAGGCATTGGAAGTTTAATGGTTAATAAAGCCTTAAACCATGTAAAAAATAAAGGCGCTCTTCGCCTGATACTTCATTCTCAACTTAGCGCAACAGACTTTTATAAAAAATTAGGCTTTATAGAATATTCGTCAGTAGAATATGAAGAAAACTGCCCTCATATATGGATGGAAAAGATATTATAAAAAAAGGTGTTTAAAAAAAGTAAAACTTTTTTAAACACCTTAACTTTTTTATACCCTTTATTAAGATAGGTAAAAATGTTTGGAATGGACAAACTTAGCCAAAGCTTTGCTTTGGGTAACCCGAAGCTGTATGAGATACAGCGAGTGGCTAAGTTTGTTCATAGCAAAAAGTTTTAAATTTCAAAGAATTTTTAATTTATTTAAAATTCTTTACCTTATTAAAATTATTATAAACATTATAAAATATAAATACATAATATTTCCCACTTTTTGCGTTCCAGACTTTTTTAACACCTTATTTTTCATATTTTGGTATTTCTTTACATAATATATCTTAGAGTTTTAATGAAAGGATGAAAAAAATGTTAAAGATACTATCCGATAAGGTGAGGGAGCATATAAGGGAAAATATGATTTCCTATATAATATTAGTGGTTATGTTTTCTTTAGGGGTAGTCGGAGGTGCATACATATTTAATTTATATAAAACAGAAGATGTAAATTATCTTAATGAGTTCTTTCTTGATGCAAAAGATGTGTATATTAAAAACCCTGTCAACTATTTAAGTATTTTTAAAAACTCGTTTTTATCCTCTTTTAAAAATATTTTTCTATTGTGGATAATGGGCTTTACCGTTTTAGGAATTCCCCTTGTGTTTTTTATAATACTAAAAAAAGGTTTTATATTAGGGCTTATTTCAAACTTTATACTATCCAATTTTAAAAATTCACTGCTTCTTGATATCATACTTATTTTTTCGCAGACTGTAATCTTAATTCCTCTTATGATGGCAGTATCAACATACAGTATATCTTTATCCTACCTTTTAATAAGAATGGTAAGAGGGAAGATACGCTATAAATTAAACTTGAAAAATCATATGCTTTTATACCTTGTAATTTTAATAATTTCAATTATAGTTTTAATTATCTATTCATTTGTTGAAGCATATTTTACAGGCAATATATTAAAATGGTATTTTTCAATAAAATAAATTTTAAAAAAGTATATGTTTTTTACAAAATAGTTTACATAATAACTTGACAAATGACCGAAATTGTCATAAAATAAAGGAACTTGCGGTTTGTATTTAAAAAGGGTTTACACTTATAAATCAGTAATAAAAGAGGGTTAACAATGGAAAAGGTTCTTACCTCATTTGCAAAATATCTGTATGAGGAAAAAAGTTTAAGTGAAAATACGCTTATGTCTTATAAAAGAGACTTAAGGTTATATTTTGAATATCTTGATGTTATAAAAATACAATATACAAAGGTAAGCAAAGAAACAGTTTTAGAGTATATAGAGCATCTTAAGAAAATTGGTAAGGCAACATCTACAATTTCAAGAAATGTTGCTTCTTTAAGAGCGTTCTACTTATATTTACATAATACATCGGTTATATCGAAAAATCCTGCCGAAGAATTAAAGTATGAAAAAAATATAAGAAAAATTCCCGGCATACTTACAGGCAAAGAGATTGATAAACTGTTTTCCCAGCCGGATATAAACTCTTTTAAAGGGTTAAGAGATAAAGCCATGCTTGAAGTGTTATATGCAACAGGGATAAGAGTTTCTGAACTTATAGGCTTAAAGAGTGAAAACATAAATGTTAAAATGGGGTATATCTCCTGCGATAAAAAGGGAACTAAAAGAATTATTCCTCTTCACGATGAGGCAATAGATATCCTGAAGGTTTATCTTAAAACCTATAAGGAATTATTTAAAAAGGGTAAATTTATTTTTATAAACAGTGAGGGGAACCCTATTTCAAGGCAGGGGTTCTGGAAGATTATAAAAGAATATGCGAAAAGAGCGAAAATCAAAAAAGAGATTACGCCTAATACTCTTCGCCATTCTTTTGCTGCCCACCTTATTCAGAACGGAGCAGATTTAAAATCTATTCAGGAGATGTTAGGCCATGCGGACATTTCAACCACTCAGATTTACAATAATTTTACCAATTCGAGAATTACGCAGATATATAAAAATGCCCACCCAAAAGCAAGATAGATTAGGAGATTTAAAATATGAAAAAAATTATTTGCACACTTGTTATTTTTACGCTTATTTTTAACTGGGTAAGTGTTTTTTCCAAAGATATTTCCAATCTTGAGTCAGGCAGTATAATAATGATGGACCAGGCTACAGGTAAGGTGCTTTACGAAAAAAATGCAGATTTTAAGTGCGAAATTGCATCGGTTACAAAGATTATGACAGCGCTTTTACTTATGGAAGAGATAGATAAAGGGAACATAAAATATACCGATATGATTACAACAAGCGAATATGCTGAATCAATGGGAGGCTCTCAGCTTTTTTTAAAAGTGGGAGAACAAATGAGCGTTGATGATATGCTAAAAGGGCTTATGATAAATTCAGGCAATGACGCAGCAGTTGCAATAGCAGAACACGTTTCAGGCAGTGAAGAAGCCTTTGTTGAAAGAATGAATGTAAGAGCAAAAGAACTTGGAATGAATAATACAATGTTTAGAAATTCCAATGGTCTTCCTGAAGATAATCAGTATTCTACTGCACGAGATGTTGCATTAATGTCAAGAGAACTTATGAAAAACCATCCTGACATAAAAAAATATACAACTATCTGGATGGACTCTTTAAGAGGAGGAGAGCTTCTTTTATCAAACACCAATAAACTTATGTCTCCTGCACCTACTATCGGCTATCAGGGGGCAACAGGTCTTAAAACAGGGTATACAGACAGTGCGCTTCATTGCCTTTCTGCTACTGCCGAAAGAGATAAAGTGGGGCTTGTAACTGTTATTTTAGGTGCACAGAATTCAGATTTAAGATTTGATGAAGCAAAAATTTTATTTGACTACGGTTTTAAAAATTTTACATTTAAAGAAATGATAAATAAGGGCGATGTTATTAAAACTATCCCTGTTATAAAAGGGAATAAGGAAACAGTTAACGCTGTTGCAAAAAATGATTGCGCTATTTTTGATATAAAGAATGTAAAGGGCGAGTTTACTACCGAAATTGACATTGCAGAGTCCATAAAAGCACCGTTTGAAAAAGGGCATAAATTAGGTGTAATGCGTGTTAAAAAAGGGGATACCGTTATGGGCGAGGTAGAACTTGTATCTGACTCTAAAGTTAATAAAAGAAACTTATTACATATTTTAAAACTTTATTTTGAATATTGGCTTGGAATTAAATAAAATATAAACTAAAGAAAAAGGGGTAGAAAAAAATGAAAAAGTTTTTAAGAGAATTCAAAGAATTTGCAGTAAAAGGCAATATGATTGAACTTGCAATAGGTTTAATGATAGGCACTGCGTTTAACGCTATTACCAATTCACTGGTAAAAGATATCTTTATGCCGTTTATAGGGTTTCTTATGGGTGGCAAGGACTTTTCGTCTTTAGCATTTACAGTGGGGGAAACATCTATTGCGTACGGACTTCTTATTCAGGCGGTATTTAACTTCCTTATTACTGCTTTCGTTTTATTCCTGCTTATTAAATTTATAGCAAAATTAAAAAGACAGCCAAAAGAAGAAGTTAAAGAAGAAGTTAAAGAACCTGAAATTCCTGAAGATATTAAACTTCTTACTGAAATCAGAGATTTACTTAAAAAATAATACATAAAAAAATAACAGTGTTTTTGCACTGTTATTTTTTTCTTGTATCGTAAAATGTACATTTTTTACAAAGATTTTCCGATATTGTCTTTCCCGAAAACCCGTCAACGAGATTTATAAATCTTTCGCTCTTTAGTATATCTGAAATATTATCTGTAAATATATTTCCAAGATTTATTATCCCTAAACTGTCAAGACAGCAGGGAACAACCGTTCCGTCCGATAAAATTCCTATCATATCTTTTCCGCCTAAGCAGTTGCCGAATTTCCTCTCATTATCTTTCGAAAGTGTCGGCCATGTAAACTTATTCATAAGGCTTATATAAATATTATCTGCAAGTTTAACTGCATTTCTTCCTTTTTCAATGTTTCTTGTAATTTCCGTATTAAAAGCATTGCCAAGAATCTTTAAAATTTCATAACTTTCGTCGCTAAATGCCTTGTCTTTTTCTTCAAGCCATAATCTGTAACTTACGTTCGGCGTACCTTTTTGTTTTGCACAAAGCCCGAAATCTATAATATCTTTTATGTAGGTTTCTTTATCCTTTATCTGCCCGTCTAAAAGAGCGTGAACAGATATATTTACCTGTCTTGCATATTTTAAGAGCAAATCTTTGTATTTTCTGATAAATACACCATTTGTCGTAATATTTAAATTATAATTATACTTATCTATAAGCCCTATAAATTCCTTGAACTTGGGATGCATAAGAGGTTCGCCTTTAATGTGAGGGTAGATATGAGCATCTTTAAAACTTAAGTCTTTTAAAATATGCTCAATTTCAGGTATTGACATATGCCTTTTAGGTTTTGTGCTTGGTGAGCAAAAACTGCAGTTAAGATTGCACACATTTGTTATTTCTATATATACTCTTTTAAAACTCATACATTTCATCCCCTCGCACTAATTATATACCAAAAGTTACAAAACTTCAATTTAATATTGTTTTTTTCTTTCTTCTAAAGTATAATATACTTAGTAATTATGCGTAATTTAAGGTGGTTTTAATGAAAGAAACGATATATACAATTCCTGTTAATGAAGTGTTTATTAAGGAGTGCTTTTGTCCTTTTTGCTCTCTTTTTAAAAGGCTTGAGGAAGAAGAAGTAAAATATGCTTTAGGCCCTGCAATGATGGAGCCTGATTACCGTGCAGTTACCAATGAAAAAGGTTTTTGTGAGCGTCATATGCATAAAGTGAACGCTCTTCCGAAAGCATTGGCTCTTTCTTTGGTTATCGAATCTCATTTTGAAAAAGTTAAAGACACTTTAAAATTTGACTTTAAAATGAAGGATAAAAAACCTTTATTTAAAAAAAGTGATGATAAAAGAGAAGAATATGCTAAAGAACTTAAAGAACTAAACTCAGAGTGTGCAATATGCAGTAAAATCAACCGTCATTTTTTACGATATGTCGATACCTTTGTCGATATGCTAAAGGATAAAGAATTTTTAGAAAAAGTTAAAAACTGCGACGGTTTCTGTATGCCTCATTATGAAAAGATTATAGATTCGTGTGTGAAAAAATTATCTAAAAAAGATTTTTTAAAAATCGGCG
This sequence comes from Clostridia bacterium, assembly GCA_017554615.1. Classification (NCBI taxonomy): domain Bacteria; kingdom Bacillati; phylum Bacillota; class Clostridia; species Clostridia bacterium. The sequence goes on along the minus strand of JAFZHY010000010.1, from coordinate 3,398 downwards.
AAATTCTACATTCTGTGCAGATGAAGAAATTTGAAAAATACGAATCAGATATAAAAACCTTTATAGAAAGTTTTGATTATAAAAACGCAGGTAAACCTTGCATAGCACCTGGCGATACAGTTCTTAGGGCGAGTCAATTTTTAAACGGGGAATTTGAAAAACCGTCAAAAAAACTGGAGGATGTGTAAGGTGGAATATGTTTTTTTAGATGACAGAGTAGTCATAAAAAATGTTAATGATTTTTCCTTAAGCCACACCTTTGACTGCGGCCAGAGTTTTCGTTTTAATATGATAGAAAAAGACCATTTTGAAGGCGTTGCATTTGGGAGAGCAGTGGAACTTTATAAAGAAGATAAAGATATAGTTATCACTAATCTTAAAAAAAGCGAGTTTTTAGAAAAGTGGGTTGACTTTTTAGATTTAGAAAGGGACTATACTAAAATAAAAAACGAACTTAGTCAGGATGAGATAATTAAAAAAGCCATTGATTTTGGCAGAGGTATAAGAATTTTAAAGCAGGACTTTTTTGAGTGCCTTATTTCTTTTATTATCTCACAGCAAAACAGTATACCCAAAATTAAAAAAACGGTGGAAATGTTTTGCACTCTTTTTGGCAAAGAAGAGGAATTAAATGGTAAGAAATATTACACTTTTCCAACACCTGATATGCTCTTAAACCTTACAGTTTCAGACCTTGCTCCTTTAAAAATCGGCTATCGTGATAAATATATAATAGACGCAATTAAAAAGGTCAACTCTAAAGAGATTGATGAAGATAAACTTTTTAATATGCCATATACTGAAGCCAAAAAAATTTTAAAGACCATAAGCGGAGTGGGGGATAAGGTTGCCGACTGTGTACTTTTATTTTCCTTAAACAAGTTTGAGGCATTTCCGGTAGACACCTGGATAAAAAAGGCTATGGAAGGGCTTTATAATGTAAAAGAAAAGGAAATTCCCAATTACAGCAGGTTAAATTTTGGCAGTTATTCAGGGTTTGCTCAACAATACATTTTTTATTATATACGAAATAACAAGTGAAAGAGGTTTTATTTAAGTGGGTATAAATATTGTAAGAAAACTACCTTCTCCTGATGAGGTTAAAACACTTTATCCCTTATCGGAAGAACTTAAAAAAACAGTTGAAAAAAGAGGGGAAGAATTAAAAAATATCTTTTTGGGTAAGTCAGATAAACTTATTCTTATCATAGGCCCTTGCTCTGCCGATAATGAAGACAGTGTTATCGACTATATTTTAAGGCTTAGAAAAGTTCAGGAAAAAGTAAGGGATAATATTTTTATAATACCAAGACTTTATTCAAATAAACCCCGTACAACAGCCGACGGTTATATGGGTATGCTTCATCAACCCGATCCTGTTGAAAAGCCTGATATGTATAAAGGGTTAATAGCAACAAGACAACTGCATTTAAGAGTATTAAGCCAAACAGGCTTTTCTTGTGCAGACGAAATGTTATATCCTGAGAATGACAGTTATTTAAACGACCTTTTATGCTATGTTGCAGTGGGGGCGCGTTCAGTAGAAAATCAACAGCACCGTTTAACCTCAAGCGGACTTGATATTCCTGTGGGTATGAAAAACCCAACCAACGGAGATTTAACGGTTATGATGAATTCTGTTAATTTTGCTCAGCATAAACATACATTTATTTACAGGGGCTATGAAGTAAATACTGATGGAAACCCATACGCCCACGCGATTCTTAGAGGATATGTTAATAAAAACAAAGAGCCGGTACCTAACTATACTTTTTCCGACTTGTCATATTTAAGCAAAGTATATGAAAAATCCGGTCTTAAAAACCCGGCAGTAATAATAGATACCAACCATTCCAATTCAGGGAAAAAATATCTTGAGCAGATAAGAATAGCAAAAGATGTGCTTACTTTTTGCAAAGAAAGTAAGAAGATAAATAAACTTATAAAAGGGTTTATGATTGAAAGTTATATAGAAGACGGTGCTCAGAAAATAGGCGAGGGTATCTACGGAAAATCTATTACCGACCCTTGTCTGGGCTGGGAAAAAACTGAGCGTTTAATTTTAGATATTGCAGAAATAAGAGGATAAAATGTATTACATTAAAGAATTTTTATTAGAAGAAAAAGATTTTGACCTTTATGGAAATCTTTTGCCCTTTAAAGTGCTTGATATTTTTGAAAATGGCGCAGCTACTCACGGAGAACTGCTCGGCGTAGGGGAGAAAACTATGAGCGAAAAAAATCTTTTCTGGGTTATCTCGCAGATAAAGTATAAGGTTATAAAAAACCCTAAGCCAGAAGACAGAGTAGTTTTAAAAACATGGCCCATAGAACCGTCAGGAATAGGATTTTTAAGAGAATATTTAATTTTAGATAGTTTAGGCGAAACTCTTATTATGGGCAGTGCCAACTGGCTTACAATATCGCGTGATGATCGAAAGTTAAAAATAGGGGAGAGGGTATTTCCCGAAATGGAGTTTTCAAAGGAACTTAATTTTGGCAAAAAAATACCAAGATTAAGAGAAACTTCTATAATGGAAAAAGTATACTCTGTAACTATAAATAAAAACCATATCGATTCAAACTCTCATGTAAACAATAAGCATTATACAACATTTATAAAAGATGCTCTTGGTGGGTTTACAGGGGAGATAGACCTTCTTCAGATAGACTATATTCAGGAAATTATGCCTGATGACAGTGTTGAAATATTCTTATGTAAAAATGACAAAGAATATCTTATAAAGGGAGAGAGTAATTTAAAAAAACATTTTCTTGCAAAAGTTATATATAAGTAATAAGGACCTCACGAAAATCTAAAAGCCAAAGGCTTAAGATTTTCTAAGAACCTTGTTGTGCTTCTCTACAATAAGAACCTCACGAAAAACTATCGAACTTAAAGTTCGAGTTTTTCTAAGAACCTTGTTGTTTTTCTCTACAATAAAAAAACCTGAGATAAAAACTCAGGTTTTTTTATATGTAGTATTATTCGTTTTCTCTTAATGCATCTAAAATATCACTGACTGTAACAATATTTTCTGCCTGGTCATCATCAATTTCTATATCGAATTCATCGGAGAAAGCCATAAGAAGTTCAACCAAATCCAGTGAATCTGCGCCAAGATCGTCAGTAAGTGAACATTCAGGTCTGATGTCTTCAGGTTGTAATCCTAACTGTTCGGCAATAAGTTCTTTAACTCTTTCTGTCATAATTTCACCCCCGTAATTATTTACCATAATGCAGTAGTACTTGAACACAATATGCCTTAAACTTGTTAAATTCCAATCTTTTTAATTTGTCGTCCTCGTAAGGCGTCAGCCTGACTTCGTCCTTCGCATTAAAAATCTTAAAAATTTTCCTGCGTTTAAGGTCGAAGAGTTTTAAAACAAGAAATTTT